>JBDKHE010000543.1:0-3944 GCA_039797805.1 Verrucomicrobiota bacterium | reverse complement strand
ACGATGTTTGCCATCGGACGCTCACCCGGCTGGATCGCCAACTGGCGGGAAGTGGCCTCCAACCCCAAGGGGAGAATCTATCGTCCGCGGCAGATCTACTCGGGCCCCGTCAAGCGGGAGTATCAGATCATCGGCAAACGCGGCTAAGCGCCTCCGCCACCCGAATCACTCTCCGCCGCCCCGGCTTTCGGTGCGGCGGTTTTCTTTTCCGGGGGCTGCTGTAGGATCTCATCCAGGGTCAGCCCGCTCAACCTCTCCAGTCCCTTCAACAGGCGCCAGAGCGCCAGCACCATGATGGCAAGGCTGGGAAGCATGATCACGATGTAACTCATCCAGGTAAGGCGGCCGAGTTGCTCATTGAAGAGCGGCGTGTCGGGCATTGCCGTGATGATGAGCCGGGCGAGAACGAAGTTGAGCACCGCACTGAGCGCGAAGGAAGCTGCCAGGAGCCAGGTGCAGCCCTGCATCAGCGAAAGGAATCCGCTCCGGGCGCCGCGGGCATCCAGCGCGCTTTCCACCCGGGGCACGTTGATGACCTGATCGTTGAAAAGCATGGTGCGGACCAAGGGCTTCCGGGTCCACTGCGAGACGATCACGGTCAGGCCGATCAGCAGGGGAACCACGGCTTCCTTTACCGCGAACCAGAACGGATCGAGCTTGAGCAGGCCCAGTCCGCCGGTGGCCAAAGTGCTCGTAAAGCCCAACGCCGCGATGAAGTTGAAATTACGCCGCTTGATCAAGTCGTAGAGACCATAGGCCAGCGGGAAGGATAGGGCTATGATCAGCGCCTGTTTGGCCCCTAATCGGTCGCTGAACTTTGAGAGGATGATCGCCGGTGCAGCCACATTGCAGGCGAGGTTCAGCAGCAGGTTTTCTTTCTTGGCGGGTGTGGAGGCTGGGGCGGTCATTTCGCTTTTGCCAAGCTGTAGGGGGTGCTATCAAATGGTCAACCTAACCCGTATGATCCTGCTCGGACTCAACATTGACCACGCTGCCACCCTCCGCCAGGCCCGCTACCGGCAGGTCGAGGATTCCTTCGGCGGGCTCGTCGAGCCCGATCCGGTGGCGCTGGCCGGGTTGGGGGAAAAGGCCGGGGCTGATGGCATCACCGTCCATCTGCGGGAAGACCGGCGCCACATCCAAGATGAGGATGTGCAACTGCTGGCCGCGTCCAAATCCACGCGACTGAACCTCGAAATGGCGTGCACTCCGGAGATGACGACATTTGCGCTGCGGTTGCGGCCCCATTCGGTCTGCCTGGTCCCCGAGAGCCGCGAAGAAATCACCACGGAAGGCGGACTCGATGTCGTGAAACACCGGGAGAAGGTCGCCCGGGTGACCGACGCCATGAACGCAGCAGGCATCAAGACCAGCTTGTTTATCGATCCCGATCCCGAGCAGATCGAGATGTCCGCCCAACTTAAGGCGCCTTGGGTCGAGCTGCATACGGGAGCCTACGCCAACGCCTATCATCATGCCGGGCGACCGGCCGAATTTGCACGATTGGTGGCGGGTGCCCGATTGGCCCATTCCTTGGGGCTGGTGGTCAATGCCGGACACGGCATCAATTACGTGAACATCACGGAAGTTCGCACCATTCCTCACCTCCACGAACTCAACATCGGTCATAGCATCATCAGCCGCGCGCTCTTCACGGGCATCGAGGAGGCCGTGCGCACGATGAAGGGGCTGATGAATCCGTGAGGTACCCCCGCGACAGCGCACCCCTTTTCATCTGATCATGACCGCCTTTTCTCTCTCTAAGCGTTTCTGGTTACTGCCGTGTCCTTTGGTTTCATACCGATGATCACCCTCCCTCCAGGCGGCATTCTGATCGGACTTGGCTGCGACCTTGTTGAGACCGAGCGCATTCACAAGGTCCTGAAGCGGCATGGTGATCGCTTCCTCAAGAGGGTTTTTACGGAAGAGGAGCAGGCCTACTGCAACACCCTCAAGTTCCCCCACAAGCACTACGCGGCCCGCTGGGCGGCGAAGGAGGCGGTGTCCAAATGCTTCACCACCGGCATTGGAGAACACCTCGAGTGGACCTCGGTTTCCGTCTATCACGGGATGCGCCACGAGCCACTGGTACGTCTCGACGCAAAGGCTCGGCTCTTGCTGGAGCAAGTCGGGGCGACCCATGTGATGCTGACGCTCTCGCATATCGACTCCCACGCGATGGCGGTTGCTGCACTGGTGAAACATTGAGGCGCCAACATGGATAGCGTGCCATCCCATCCGATCATGGACTGCGTTGCAGCCAGGGTTTGGGAGGCGGGAGTCCTTCAGGAAGAAGCGGCCGTATGGGCGGCGATGCAGCAGGCAGGATCGGCCGTGGCCACGGCCATTGAGGAAGATTTCCGGGAGATCGGCGGGCTTCCGGACGATTCAAGGATACTGGTGATTCTCGGCAAGGGGCACAACGGTGGCGACGCCTTGTTGGCGGTCCGTGCGTTGTTGGAAAATCGGCCCAAGGCGACGTCGGCTTTGGTGATGGCTTTCGGCGAAACCTCGCTGCGACCACTGGCCCGGCGTTCGCTCGAATGGCTGAGACGGGACGCCCCGGGCCGGGTCGACATCAAATCTGCCACGGAGGCGCTGGCTCCGACCGGGCACTATGCGCTGTGTGTCGATGGCCTTTTTGGATTTCAGTTTCGGGCGCCCATGGATGTGGACACGGCGGGTTTGCTGGCGTCGGTCAACGCCCATCCCAGAATCACATTTCGGGCCGCGGTGGATCTGCCCAGCGGAGTAGGCGAGAGCAATGCGATCACGCGATTCCGCGCGGATTTCACCTATGCGACGGGCATTGTGAAACAGCCCGTGTTGGCCCCCGAGGTCGCACCCTCGGTGGGCCGATTACGGTATCTCGATTTGGGGTTCTTCAAAGAGGAAGCCGGGGTCGCCAAGATCGGTGGAGCAGAGGCGTCGACGCGGTTTTCCAATTACGTGTTGAACAAAGACATCCTGGCACCATTGGCGGGCTTGCGTGCTTCCCTGACGGACAAGCGCAGCTTCGGCCATCTGGTTGTTGTGGGTGGTTCCCGCAGTTATCCCGGAGCCGTGGTGCTGGCGGTGCGGGCGGCACTCCGAAGCGGTGTGGGCCTCGTCACGGCGTTTGTGCCGGAACGGTTGGCTCCGGAATACGCCGCCCGACATCCCGAGGCCATGTGGGTGGGAAGTCCTGAGACGAGGCAAGGCGGACTGGCTCCCGGCACGGTTGACCTGATCAAAGCCCGTCTCAGCCGTGCTACCGCCCTGCTGATGGGGCCAGGCATGAGTGCCGAGCCGGAAGTGCTGAGCACGATGGAAACCATTGCCCGGAGCACGCCGGTGCCGCTGGTGCTCGATGCGGACGCGCTCAGGCCGGAGGTCTTGGCAGCTGCCGGAAGCAGCTCCGTGGTTTGCACCCCTCACGCGGGTGAGTACCAACGGTTGGGTGGCAGGGCCGGTCTCCGACCGGCCTCAGCCGCAGCTGAATTGGTCGCGGTCCTCAAGGGGCCCTTGACCCGGGTGGTGGCTGCTTCAGGCCGGTCGGAGACTGGCCCCACGTATTATTCGCCCTTTGGCGGCCCGGTGCTGGCTCGCGGTGGGAGCGGAGACCTTTTGGCGGGTTTGATCGGTGGTTTGCTCGCGCAGGAGCCTGCGAACCCGCTCTTGGCTGCCTGTCGCGGGGTCGTCTGGCATGGTCGAGCTGCCGATTTACTGGCTCGCAAGCGGGGTCAGGTGGCCATAGAGGTTTCGGAAATCCTCGAGCAGCTCGGGCCGGCGCTCCAACCCTGACATGGCAGATTCCCTCACCGAGCGACAGGCGTTCATGATCTTGAACGACCTGCCCAACATTGGCCCCATTTCACTCAATCGTCTGCTCGCCGAATTTGGCGGGGACCCCCGACAGATACTTGTGGCCGACAAACGCCGGCTGGAGTCGGTGCGAGGGGTGG
>JBDKHE010000542.1:0-3391 GCA_039797805.1 Verrucomicrobiota bacterium | reverse complement strand
CAGCGCTCGATGCGGATGTTGCGCACGCCAGCGGAGATTTCACTGCCGATACCGATACAGGCGAAACGGCGGCCGGTCATGCGGCAATCCGTGATCGACGTCCTCGGTCGGCCGGCCGAGGCGGGCTCCGTCCATGCCGCGGCCGGATTTCAGGCTGATGCAGTCGTCGCCGGTGTCGATGGTGCAGCCTTCGATCCGCACGCGCCGGCAGGAGTCGAGATCGATGCCGTCGCGTCCGCCCTCGATGGTCAGGTTCCTGATCACCATGACATCACAGTAGGTCGGGTGGGTCGCCCAGTTGTTACCGGGCTGTTTCACGGTAAAGCCCTCCCAGAGGATGTTGGTGCAGTTGATCGGTTCCAGGACCACGGTCCCGCGCGGTGGCCGGTTGCTGGCGGCGGTCAGGCGGTTCCCCTCGATCAATCCGGGGCCGACGATGCCGATGTGGTCGACGTTGGCGGCGTAGATCAGCGCGCGGTGGCCGGGCAGGGTGCGGCCTTCCCAGCGGACGTCGATGATCGGATAGTCATCGAGGTCGGGGCTGCCGGTGAGGACCGAATCCTTTTCCAGCTTCAGGATGGTGCGGGTGCCGAGCTGAATGCTGCCGATGAGGTAGCGGCCGGCGGGCACAACGACTTCTCCTCCGCCCGCGACGGCACAAGTGTCGAGGGCCTTCTGGAAAGCGCGGGTATCCTTGGTCGCGCCATCGCCGTTGGCACCGAAGTCGCGGACATTGAAGGTGGCGGCGGGAAGAAAGGGGGTAAGCCACAGTAGGCACAAAAGGCGCAAAAGTGTTTTTTGTGCATTCTGTGCGCGTGGCTGTAGGGTCGGTGCTTGCGCCGACCTCATGGGCGAGGCCGGACCAAAGTCCGGCCCTACCATCGTTCCCTTAGGATGGTTTACGGCTGCTTGCCTGATCGGTTTCATGGGAGTTCAGTTGTTGCGTTTGGCCGCGGCGTCGAGTTCAGCCTCGGTCGGGAACCAATCGAAGGTGAAGTCGCGTTTGCCGAGCAGATACCGGTCGGCGAAGTTCATCATCGCGGTCCAGTCTTCGGCGGTGAATGCGTGGCCGTGGTGGGAGTAGTGCACGCCGATCCGGCCGGACGCGCCGAGCAGCGCGTAGGCCGGTTCTGCGGCGAGGACGGATTGGCGCACGGCTTCCGGCAGCGAGATCGTATCCGTGTCACCTTCAAGCGCGAGGAAGGGGCGCGGAGCGCAGAGGGCGAGGAACCAGTGCTGGTCGAAGGGCAGCTTCTCCCGCTGGCCCCAGAACTCCCGCAGCTGGGGTGAAAACCAGTTCGGGTATTTCTTTTGCATGATGTCGAGCGTCTCGCTGTTGCGTGGTCCCGCGAAGCGATACGCGCCGACCCCGCCGCCGCCAGTGACCACCGGCGCGCCCATCAGGCGCTCGTCGAAGGCGGCCGCGATCATGGCGGATTTCCCGTTTCGCGACGCCCCGGTGATGATCATGAGCTTGGTGCGGTCGATTGCGGCGTCGGTCTCGAGATAGTCGGCGATGCGCGAGGCGCCCCAGGCCCACGCGGCCAGAATGCCCCAGTCATAGCCGGGGTAGGCGGGAAAAAACCGCGTACGGCGGAAAGCCCAGCTGCCGTCGGGATCGCGCAACGTCGTATCCTCGGCGCAATCGTTGGGGTTGAACACGACCAGCGCGTAGCCGCGGCGGAACACGTCGGCGTTGCGGACGGCGGTCGACTCGGCAGTCACCGAGCCACCGCTGCCGCCGCTGCCGCCGCGCCCCAACGCGGGCATGTCAGGTCCCAGGCTCGGCGCCCGAGGAGGATTGGCGGCCGGCCCGGTGACCAGCAGCACATTCTGTCCACGGCCCTGATTGGCTCCGTTGGGCAGGCGCGGCAGCGGCGTCGCCCCGGGGGGTGGCCCGCTTTGCAGGATGATCGCGGGGAAGGGGCCGCCTGCCGCCGGAGTGAAAATGCCGATGTCGAGTCCGAGCTGGTCGTCGGGTCCAAAAGTGAGGTGGATCAGACGGTATTTCACTTTTCCGTCTGCGACGAGTTCAGCCCTCACCTCGGTGCCACGCACGTTGCCGGGAGCCGGGGGCATTTGTCCGGTGGCGTAGTATTCGAGCGTCCGCTTCATCTCCTCCCGGCGCAGGCGCCATTGCGCGGGCGTGGCGACAGGAGTGCCGTCGTTCATCATCAACACATCGGGCAGTGCGGGGCGCACGGGCAGTTCGTTCACACCGGGCAGGCGGCCCATCTTCGTGACGATCGGCGGAAGAGGGATTTCACCGGGGTCGATATCGGCCAGCGCGGAAAGAGCCAGCGTGCTGGCGAGAAGCAGAACGGCGGGGCGGGGCATGACCGGACCCTAGCCAGCCGCGGGACAAAGGAAAGCCCCGGGATGGATGGGATCCGTCATGTTCTGAGCGCCAGGCTCAAGCGGCCGAGCTGGTGGCGTGCGTGTTCATGCCCGCATAGAACGCCAGAACGAGGAAGTCCGTGTAGAGTCGTCGCTCCTGTTCGGGGGTCGGGCCGGCCTGGGGCGTGGCTCTTCCTGCGCGAAGTGCACGAGGTTGGCGGCGATGAGTCGGGCGCGTTGGCGTTGTTCGGATGGTGGTGTTTGTTTTCATGGTGGGAAAAGTTTTGGCTTTTCCCCTCCGGGCACCGGCGGCGGCTACAAAAAAGCCCCTCCGGTGCGAGACCGGAGGGGCGAAAGTCAGTTGGACAATCAGAACCCCCGCGGCGCGCCGTTGATGGCGGATACGACGACGGATGAAAGGCTGGAGGAGCCAATCAGGGCGATGGTCGTGGCGACGGAGGTTTTCATGACGATCCGGACAGAAAGACGGTTTGCCCGGTTTGTCCACCGGTCCGGGGGCGTCCGGTTGAAAAGGAAGGGCATTGTACCGGTTCCCCAGAGGTGCGCTCAGGCCGATCGAACTGGTGATGTTGCCAAAAAATCCCGCCGGGCTGGGCGGGTTTGGGTCGGGCGCAAGCAGATCGCGAGGGATCAGGCTTTGTCCGGCAGCGGGAGGTTGAACTCCTTGAGCAGGGCCTCAATCTTCCCGGCGATATCGGCCGAAGGATCGCCGGGGTGGAGGCCGGCGAAACGGACCGTGCCGTCGGGCGCGACGATGGCGACAAACGGAATCCCCGTGATGCCGTACGCCGGATTGAAGACCTCCTCTTCGCTGAAAGCGACGTCCCAGGTCATGTCCTTGGCCTTCATGAACTCGGTCATCAGGGACATCTCCTTGGCTTCGTCACCCTCGGTGTTGATGCGTGGGCCCATGTTGGCGACAAAGCCTTGGATGCTGGTCACGCCGAGGAAGGTGACGGGGGCGCCCTTGAAATGCGCGACGTGCTCGCGGATCTGCGGGAAGGAGGCGATGCACGGACCGCACCACGTGGCC
>JBDKHE010000541.1:0-4455 GCA_039797805.1 Verrucomicrobiota bacterium | reverse complement strand
ACGGCGCCCGGGAATTGGTTGATCGCCGGCGACCTTGCGGGCGTCGTCAAGCGACGCCCCTACACACACCAATTGGTGGAGCGAGAATGAGAGCCAAAGGACAGCTCAACTGCATGAGTCCGGGTGAAGACGTCGCCGGGCGAACTAACAGACAGAGTTCTGTGCTTCGCCGCTTGGTCGCCTTGGCCAACAGGATATTAGGATTATTGACACCATTTATTAATCAACCGGAGCGATGGCATCCAACCTGCTCTAACAGGATTCAACTCCTGCTTAGCAGGGGTGTTAGGGGTAACTAAGAAAGCAAAGGCGGGCCGCTTAGGGGTAGGCGGCCCGCCACCCCCCTCTCCCCAGTGGGAGGATGCTGAATCGCATCCGCTCTACCTGCCTGCCTGCGTGTCCGTGTGCCACGCGATTGGATTGTTGGGAACGCCGCGCAAAGGAGCGCCGGATTGTTGATGATTCCTTTACCTGTTTCAGCAACTCCGGGCTGCGTAATCAGTGGTCAGTCGATGGTGCGCTTCATTTTGGTTCAACGTCCGGTTGTGCTTTCCGGGGAAAGTATCATTGTGTTTCGAAATCATGAGTATCGAAAACGCCAAGGCCAAGGAATCCAAGCGTAAGGAAGTGCGCTATGCGGTGAGCGACGATTGTCGCCTGCAAGCCACGATCCTCCTGCGAAGCTCGGACGCGGCGACGGCGAGCAAGACCTGGCCCGGCACCATGGTGGACATGTCCTCCAAAGGAGCACACATCCAGATCAGCCTCGGGGCGGTGGCCTACACCGGCGACAGCTGCGTGCTCACCCTGTCGCACGGTGGGGTCAAGACGGACGTCCGGGGCAGCCTTGCCCATTACGTCTGCTCGGCGCGTTATTCGGTCTGTGGCGTGCGGTTTGATTTTCTGTCCGAAGGGTCTGACAAGGCCTACTTGCCGTACTTCAAGGCCATCGTGGCGAGCTCGACGCTGGTTGCCGGCGCGGCGGGCACGGAATCGCCGGGACGGCATCGCGAGGAATTCGTCGGCTCACCCCACTCGAAACTGGTGGTGTGGCGCGACAAGCCGGCCGGGGCGCTGCTGGGCTTCGATTTCACCATGGCCCGCTACGCCGCCTCGCTGGACACCGTCGGCGAAGACATGTTCAAGAACAAGGGGCAGGTGCAGTTCAAGTCAGCGACGGGCAGCGACGGCATGGCGCTCTCGCGCAGCCATGAATTGGATGCGCGCTGGGAGTTCTCGCTCGCGGCATCCAACCTGCCCAAGGCCATCGCGCCGGACATCCGCCGGCTGCTGCGTCTGTGCAGCTGACGTGATCGTCGCTGGGTGCGGGCGAAGCGCCGCATCGGGGTGCGAGTCAGTCCGTCGGGGATAATTCGGCCGGTGTCCTCCGCGCGCAAGTCGCGTTGGCCTCGCGGGATCAGGGGTGGACTTCTCGGGCGATGAGGAATAGGAATCGGTCTGTTCCGAGTGAGGACGGTGGGTAATCGCCATCTCTACTCCCGGCGGTCCTTCATACCTGTTATGTACCGCTGGCGCTTCTCAGCCCACCAATCCCCAAAAATCATGTCCCAAAAAATGCTCGTAACCAATTTCACGTTTTCGGTTTCCCGCGATGAGTTCAAAGCGATGGCCGGTCAGCTCGCCCCGGCCTTCGCAGCGGTGACCGGTTGCCTTTGGAAAATCTGGCTCGTCGCGGAAGACAAAAACGAGGCCGGTGCGGTCTATCTGTTTGCCGATGATGCCGCCCTCCAGGCTTTCAAGGCCAGTCCCCTGGTGGCCTCCGTGCTGGCCCACCCGGCCCTGGGCAATTTCGAACTGCGGGAACGCAGCATTAATGCCGAGGCCAGCGCCATCACCCGCGCACCCCTCTGAGCGGCTGCGGCGCCTGCCCTGGACGCCGCGAGGCTTCAGGGCAGGGGGCTCGCGGCCTGCCCGGAATATCCGCGTGCAGGCACCATCCAGCAGGCGGATGGGCGGCGCCGCCATCCGCGGCGGGAGGTTCGTCTCAGACCGGCTACGGGCCACCGCTTCCTCACGGCTGGCTGCTCGCGGGCGGCTTTCCGGGAGGTGGGCGTCTTTTCATTTCCGCCTGTCGCATGGGCATGGCATCCACGATGGCGAACAGCTCCGCTGGGGTCAGGGCGGTGGACTGGCGCAGCTTCTCGCCACCATCCTTGCCGATCAGCACGACGGAAAATGCCGTGGCACCAAAGCGGGTTTCGACGACGAAGTCGCGTTCGAGCAGGCCGCGCCAGGCCGGCAACAAGACCGCCGCCTGCTCCCGGTAGTCAGGATGTTCCGGGCCGGGAGCGGAGATCACGAGCAGCCGCCGCGCGGCGGGCTCGGCAGCCTGGGCGGAGGAAATCGCGATGCAGACGGCAAAAAAGGCGAGAAAGGGGATCGGTCGCATTTTGCAAACTACGTGTCTTCCCCCGCCTCGCCAGTGGAAACTCGGGCAAACGGGTGGAGCAAGTGGGCGACACCGACTTGCCGCCGTCGCAGGTTTGCTGACAGCCGTCCACAAGTCTCGCCCTCGCGGCGCCCTCAACCACACAACCCACCGCATGAACGAAAATCGAGCCGGGCCATTCCTTCGGTGTGTCCCGTGTTTTCCGTGGTGACCCCGCCTCGGTCGGGATTCGTACGTTGACCTTGGCAGAGGGCTCTTGCTCGTATGAGAGGGACCCTCCGATCCATGCCGCCTCCGCGTCGCAAACACATCTTCCGCATACCCGCTCCGGCACCGGCCACGATCTACGTCCGCCGGGGATTCAACCGCGTGCTGGCCGAGGAGTTTGCGGCCCTGAAGGTCAAGCGCGCGGAGCTGGTGGTCGACAAGGTCGAGGCGCACAGCCAGGGCGACCTGCGCGAGAATTTCGGCTTCAAGGCCGCCAAGGACGCGATCCGGGCCGTGGATCGCAAGATGGACGAACTCGACCGGTTCTACCTCCGCAACACCTTCATCGAAGTCGACCCGGTGGCGTGGCTCACGAAGCCGACGGACACCCTGCAGCTGGGTCACGTGGCCGAGATCGAAAAGGAAGATGTGGGCACCAGGCGAAAGCACCGCTTCACCTTTCTCGTGGCCACCTATGGCGAGACCGCCACTGATCCGGAATCGGGCATCGAATGCCTGCCGCACAACTCGCCGCTCGCCGCCGCGCTCCTCGGCCTGACGGTGAACAAGCCGACGCCGGTCACGCTGCCGGCGGGCGCGGCGATCCTCACGGTGCGCTCCATCCGCAACCCGACGCAGCCGGAACTCGACCGGCTGCTCGCCCCGATCAAGCCGCCGGAGTTCGCGGAGGACTAGGAAAACGATTCAAGAGCTAACCACCGAAAACACGGAAATCACTGAATTCGATCCCCGGGGTAGGCCTTAGTGAGGATTACGCAAAGTAGCGGCACACCCCATCGCTTCGCGCCACCCCTCTTGATCCGGAACGAAGCAGTCGGATTTCACCACGAAAGACACGAAGCACACGAAAGGAGCGCCCACAGGACGAACTAAATCGTGGTGACGTGGAGTCACTGCATGGTGACTTCTTTAACCGATATGCGGAACGCACATAACCCCGGAATACACGGGTTTTGGTTCGAAGTATTCCTTCCGTGTCTTCCGAGTTTTCTGCGGTGAACCTGCCTGGTTCGGAATTCAGCTCAGTTCGACTCGACCACCCGCACGCGGGCGTTGAGCCCGGGGTCGGGCGAGGTGCGGAGCCCTTTCCCGCTGGCCGTGGTGAGCCGTCTGATCGTCACCCGCTCGGTCAACTGATAGGGGAACGGCCGGGCTGTTGTGTCGGCCGCGCTGCCATCTGGATCGTTGAACAGGTAGGGCCCTTGGTATTTGTCGGGATGCTTGCGGTCGTCAATGGCGAGCCCGTCGATGGTGATTTCCCGCGGCATGAAGCAGGGATAACCGAAGTCGTGCTGCCCGTCGTTGTTCACGTTGATCACGTAGGGCTGGATCGCCTCGCCACACGCGGGAATCCACCGGCTGTCGCGGATCACGACCGTTCCTTCCCAGGTGCTGCCGTAGTCGCTGCGTAGGCTGATGAAGGACCGGCCGTAGATCGTGGAATTCTCGACCGTCAGCGTGCCCCGGCCGATGGCGTTGAGGCCCATGTGACCGAGCGTGCTGCCACGGACGGTGTAGACGCCAGAGACGCCTTGGTGGGAGTCCATGCGCGACAGGGTGCAGTTCTCGAGGATGATGTTCTTGCAGAAATTCGTGCCGATGACGCCCCAGAGGTTGCCATCGCAGATGTTGTCCATGCGCACGCCGCTCAGCGTGAAGTTGACCACTTCGTTGGCGTTCAGGTCGTAGCTGCCCATGGAAACCGGTTTGCCGGCGGCCCCGATGGTCGAGTAGGTGCGGTGGCCGGTGACAAAGCAGTCGCGCAGCGTGACGTTGGCGCAGCGGCGGACGCTGAGGAATCCGCTGTAGGGGTGCCC
>JBDKHE010000540.1:0-3777 GCA_039797805.1 Verrucomicrobiota bacterium | reverse complement strand
AGGAGCTGGCCTTTGTGCCGTTGTTTTCCGACGAGCTACGCTTTCTGGTGGCGCCGGGTCATGTGTGGGCGAAAAGCGGCCGGGTGCAGCGCGATACCTTCAACGAGGAAACGTTGATCGTGTACAATCACACAAGCTACACGTTCCGTCTGCTGGAGGAGTATCTGCGGGAGGAGGACATGCCGTTGAACAACATCCTCGAACTTGGCAGCATGGAGGCCATCAAGGAACTGGTGAAGATCGGTCGTGGGGTGGGCGTGCTCGCGCCCTGGGTGGCGGTGAACGAGATCACCTCCGGCGCGTTGGTGTCGCTGCCGCTCGGCAAGCGCAAGCTGCGCCGCCAGTGGGGCGTGGGGTATCTGAAGGGTCGCCGCCTGTCTCTGGGAGAGGAAACCTTTGTCGGTCTGTGTCAGTCGGTGACGCAGGAACTCACCGTGCGGGGCGCTGCCGCGGTGGCGTGAAACCAGTCCCGGCAGAGAGGTCGAGTCACAGAGATCATAGAGTTGCGGAGTGAGTTCACAGAGGGTCATTTTCCAAGTGAACCGTGTTTATTCAGGCTCGCGTACCAGCCTGACACACCCCGTCGCTTCGCGCCACCCCTCTTCCTAGAGGGGACCCAATCAACTGGTCCGGAAATCCCCTCTGGAAAGAGGGGTGCCCGGCAGGGCGGGGTGTGTTGGGAATGGCGTGAAAGTTGTTCCTTCTTCCGTCAGTCTATTACGCGACCCTCAATGGGAATCGCTCATCTGACCGGCGAACAGCAAGAGTAGTGGTCCTACGGCCCAAACTTCTGTGCTTCTCCGGATTCTCTCGGTGCGCGTTGTGTCCAACTTCGCTGTTTAGCATTAAAAAACCCGCGCCAGGGCGGCGCGGGTTCGGGATTGGACGTGAGGCGGAACTCAGGCCTTGGCGACGATCGTGATGCTCTCGACCGCGACGCGCTCGATCGGCGTGCTCTTCTCGCCACCGGCGGCCTTCGTCGGGACATTGGCAATGCGCTCGAGGACATCGAGGCCTTCCGTGAGCTGGCCGAACGCCGTGTATTGGCGGTCCAGGAACTTGGCATCGCCGTGGCAGATGAAGAACTGGGAGCCGGCGGAGTCGGGGTGGGAGGAGCGCGCCATCGAAAGCACGCCGCGCACGTGGGACTTGGCGTTGAACTCGGCCTTGATCTTGTAGCCGGGACCACCGGTGCCGGGCATGCCGGTCTCGCCGGCCTTGGTGTTCGGACAGCCGCCCTGGATCATGAAATCCTTGATGATCCGGTGAAAGGCCGTGCCGTTGTAGAAGCCTTCGCGTGCGAGTTTCTTAAAATTCTCGACGGTCTTGGGCGCCACATCGGGCCAGAAGCTGATGGTCATTTCGCCATAGCTGGTTTTAACCACAGCGACTTCATTGATGGGAGGATTGGTACTCATGAATCTGTCATAAGAACCCGGGTCGACAGGCTCCCGCAAGGAAAAATCGGCCAGTCGGCACGAACCCGCCGGGCTTGAGGACAATAGTTGCCCAAATGTTTCGGGCGTCGGGAGCCTGCGCACGCAACCTGCTTGCTGCCGGCCGTATGCTCCTGCCTCAGGCCCAGTCCACCATGTCAGCCAACGCTGTGTCCGCCTCGGCGGTGTCCCGTTCCCGGGTGCCGGGCGTTCCGCCCGCAGCCACCACGGAATCGTCGAGACCCCGGGCTGATGATCGGCAGTTGGAGGCGATGGCCCTTTCGGCCGTCCGTCTCGCGGCGCTGGGTCCGCAACTCGCCACCCTCGCGATCCGCATGGAGGAACAGGCCGACTCGCAGGCCCGCCAGGCTGAGCGGATCGCGGGTACCACGCGTGAACTGACGACGTTGCTGGGCGCCGTGGTCGGCCGGTTGCAGTCCGCTTCGGGCAAGGTGCACGATGTCATGGGCGAGATCGCCCGCATCGCGGACCAGACCCGCATCCTGTCGATCAACGCCAGCATCGAGGCCGCCCGCGCGGGCGAGCAGGGTCGCGCCTTCAACGTGGTTGCGCGCGAGGTGCAGGAACTGGCGGACCAGACCCGCCGCTCGACCCAGCAGATCGAGACCCGGGTCAAGGCGATCCAGGGCAGTGTCAGTGAGGTCGCCGCTTCGGTGGCTCCGACGAACCCGGCGGATGCACAATCCTCGGCGGTGACGGTGCAGGGAGTGAACGCGCAGATCGAGGTCATGGCGGGCACGGCGGAAGGCCAGCGGGCGGGCGCGCGTTCGTTGCGGACGCTCGGTGAACAAGTCAACACGCTCACGCAGGAACTCTTGCTCGCGGTCGGCACCTTCCGGCTCACCGCCCACGCCCGGGCCCGGCAGGACGTTCGGCTCATGCTGAAGGATCTGTTGCTGGTCGCCGGCGATGTGCGCCGGCTGGAGCAGGTGCTCTTGGGTTGCCTGCAAGGGTTCCCCGGTTTCGAACTGTTCTACGTGACGGACGCCACGGGCCGGCAGGTAACCGGCAATATCGGCCGGCAGCAGGCCGGGGGTGGCGTGGATGATTCGGCCCGGGGGAAATCGTGGCGTGACCGGCCCTGGTTCCAGGATGCGGTCAGGCAGCCCGGCGAGGTGGTGGTATCCGACATCTACCGCTCGAAGGCCACCGGGGACTATTGCTTCACGATCTCGACGCTGCTCGTTGACGCGGACGGGCGGACGTTCGGGGTCCTGGGCGCCGACGTGAATTTCTTGAAGCTCCTGTCGGCCGATTCGCAGGCCTGATACCGATTTCCCGGCGGGGCTGCTGGGTGGGCGGACAATTTGGCTGGCGCGGGCATTCTGCGCAACGCAGTCGGTAGCGCCTGTCCAAAGCGGGTCGGCGACCGCGACTGAACCCGGCCCTCTTTCAAGAGGGGATTTCCGGACCATTTGATTGGGTCCCCTCTAGGAAGAGGGGTGTCGCGAAGCGACGGGGTGTGTCAGGCTGGTACGCGAACCTGAATTGTGTGACGTTTGGGAAGGTGGCATCGCTGCGCGCTCGGTTCACGGGCGGCTTGCCAGCGGCACCGGCGCGGCCAAGCGTGCGGCCTGCCCATGCGTTTTGTTGCCGCCACCCTGCAGGACTTTCGGAATCTGCCGCTCGTCGAGGTCTCCCTCACCGGACGCCGGACCTTTTTGCATGGCAGCAACGCCCAGGGTAAGACCAATTTTTTGGAAGCGCTCGGCTACGTGACGGCCCTGCGGTCGTTTCGTGCGGCGGAAACCCGCGCCCTGATCGGGCTCGGGCGTCCGCAGGCCGGCATGGCATTCCGCATCGAGCACGAACGGTTCGGGGAAAGCCGCGTGATGGTCACGCTCAAGCCCGCGGGCCGCGAGGTGATGTGGGAACAGGGCAAGGTCACCCGGCTGGGCGATTTCATCGGCCGGTTTCCGACGGTGGTGTTTTCCTCGCACGACAACCAGTTCCTGCGCGGCGCGCCGGCGTTGCGGCGCCGCTGGCTCGACCTGACCTTGGCCGCGATGGACCCGGCCTATCTGACGGCATTGCAAAGCTGCACACGCGCGGTGGCGGAACGCAACATCCTGCTGAAACAGGGCGGCCGCGACGGTGGTTCGATCGAGGCGTTCGAGCATGAATTGTCCGGACACGCCGTGACGCTGGTGGCGAAACGCACGGCGGGGATCGCGGAGCTGAGCACCGCCTTTCGCGAGGCTCACCGGGGACTCGTGCCGGATTCGGAAACCGCCGGGCTCATCTATGCGCCGGACAGTGCCGCCGCCACCCGCGAGGAATTTGCCGCCCTGCTGGCCAAGAGCCGGCCGCGAGACACGTT
>JBDKHE010000539.1:0-2972 GCA_039797805.1 Verrucomicrobiota bacterium | reverse complement strand
CACCACCCACCTCACGCTCCGCCAGCTGCGTCAGGAGGTTGAAACCCAACTGGCCAAGACCGAGCGGTTCATGCGCATCGCCAGCCACGATCTCCGCAATCCGCTATGCCTGATTCTCATGTCGGGCGAGCTCTCCCGTCGCAAACCGATGCCCCCGGAAATCGCCCAATACATGGAAAACATCCACGCCTCGGCGATCCAGATGCGCAGAATCATCGACACGTTCCTCAACGTGCGTCGACCGGACGATGTGACCAACGGCACGCCTCGCACGGCCCACCTCAACGTGATTGCCAGCGCCGTGGCCGGCCAGAACGAGCCCGCCATCGAGCGCAAGGAGGCGATTCTGGAACTGCAACTCGACGATTCCCTGCCCGCCGCAGCCTGCGATGCCATCCACGCTTATCAGGCGCTGATGAACTACGTGAGCAACGCCCTCAAGTTCCTACCCGTGGGTGGCAGTGTAAAGATTAGCACCCGGGCGCGCGATCTGCGGATCCGCGTCGAGGTGGCGGATAACGGTCCGGGCATACCTCCCTCCGAGCGCCCGGAACTCTTCAAGGAGTTCGCCCGCCTCAGCAACAAACCCACCGCCGGCGAGGAAAGCACCGGGCTCGGACTCTCCATCGTCAAGCAGCTCGTCGAAGCCAACGCCGGGAGCGTCGGGGCGGATTTCCCCGAATCCGGCGGCTCCGTTTTCTGGTTTGAGCTGCCGATGGCGCCCGGACCCTGACGCGACTGTTCAGGTTTGCAGTCTGCGATTCAGCGCGATCGACGGACCCCGGACGATGGTTTGACCTTCAACCCGGATCGAACAGGTTTGAGTCAGAGTCGGGATGCAATCGTGTAGACCCTGCCGTAACCCCACCGCCCGCGTTCTCCCCATGCCCCCTCTGCCCGACCTTCATGCCCTCGCCGTCCTGCTGTTGGTGGGCGTGGCCTTCTTTCTGTTCACCCGGGATCGGATTCCGCTGGAAACCTCCTCGCTGCTGATCCTCATCGCCCTCGTGCTGGGGTTTGAATTGTTTCCCTACCAGAACGAAGGCGTCCAGCTGCACGCGGCGGAATTTTTCTCCGGATTCGGCCACGAGGCCCTCATCACGATCTGTGCGCTCATGATCATGGGCAAAGGCATGGAAACCACCGGCGCGCTGCGCCCTCTCGCCGCGCTGCTGGCCCGGATGTGGACGGCCAGCCCCAAACTCTCGTTTCTGGTCACGCTGATCGTCGGCGCCATCTGCAGCGCCTTTCTCAACAACACCCCGATCGTCGTAATGCTGCTGCCGATCCTCATCGGCGTGTCCCTCCGCGCCAAGCAGTCCTCCTCGGGCATCTTGCTGCCCATGGGACTGGCGACGCTGCTCGGCGGCATGGCCACGACCATCGGCACGTCGACCAACCTGCTCGTCGTATCCATCGCCGCGGACCTGGGCCTGCCCCGGTTCGGCATGTTTGATTTTGCCCTGCCCGTGGTGGTGGCAGGCGCGATCGGTATCGCCTATCTCTGGATTGTCGCCCCCCGGCTCCTCCCCGAGCGCAAGACCCTGCTCGGCGACAGTTCCCGCCGGGTCTTTGATGCCCGCCTCAGCCTCAGCGAGGAAGGCTACGCCAACGGCAAGACCGTCGATGAGGTCCTGAAGAAGGCGGGCGGCATGAAGATCCTCTCCATCCAGCGCGGCGAGGGCCTGACGCTCAACCGGCACGCCAAGGCCAGGCTGCAGGCCGGAGACCGCCTGCACGTGCGGGACACGCCCGAACACCTGAAGGATTTCGAACAAGCCCTCGGCGCAAAGCTCTATGGCGCCGGCGAGGAAGAGGTCACCGAAGACCATCCGCTCTCGGCGGAGGACCAGCAGCTGGCCGAGATTGTGATCACGGAAGATTCCCGCCTGCATCGCACGACGTTGAAGCAGGCGCGCTTTTCCGAGCGGGCCGGCCTGGTGGTGCTCGCCCTTCATCGGGCCCGGGGCCGCAACGTCTCCGCCAAGGGCGACATCGGCGACATCGTGCTTCAGGCGGGCGACGTGCTGCTCACACAGGGCGGCGCTGAAAGTCTGGCCGAGCTGAAGGAACGCGGCAAATACCTCGTGCTGGACGCCACCACCGATGTGCCGCACACCAAGAAGGCGCCCCTAGCCCTGCTCATCATGTTTCTGGTCGTGGCCGCCGCGGCCACCGGTCTCGCCCCCATTGTCGTCACCGCGCTCACGGGCATGGGGCTGATGCTAATCACCAAATGCCTGACCTGGGAGGATGCCGCAAACGCCCTCAGCACCCAGGTTATCTTGATCGTGGCAGTCAGTCTGGCCCTCGGCCTCGCCCTGATGAAAACCGGTGGGGCCCATTATCTGGCCCAGCTCTATGTCGCCGGCGCCTCGGGCCTCCCGAACCCCGTGATCCTGAGCGGCCTCATGCTGCTCATGGGCCTCCTGACGAACGTGGTGTCCAACAATGCCGCGGCCGTGATCGGCACGCCGATCGCCGTGAGCATCGCCACCCAGCTGGGGCTCCCGCCCGCGCCCTTCGTGCTGGCCGTCATCTTCGGAGCCAACATGAGCTACGCGACGCCGATGGCCTACAAGACCAACCTGCTCGTGTTCAGCGCGGGTGGCTACAAGTTCTCCGACTTCCTGCGGGTGGGCACACCGCTCCTCCTCATCATGTGGGTGAGCCTGTCGTTTCTGTTGGTCTGGCAGTACAAACTCTGACTGGCGAACCGGGCGCGGGTTCAGGTCAGCATCTGCACGATCCTGATGATCGGCAAAAACAGCGCGATCACGATGGTCCCCACCACCAGCGCGAGGAAAAGGATCAGGATCGGCTCGATCAACGAACTCAGTCCCGCCACCGCGTTGTCGACCTCGTCCTCATAGATGTCGGCCATCTGGTTGAGCATCTCGGGCAGTTGTCCCGAATGCTCCCCTACCTCGATCATGCTGGCGACCATGGGTGGAAACACCCCCGTCTCATCC
>JBDKHE010000538.1:0-3077 GCA_039797805.1 Verrucomicrobiota bacterium | reverse complement strand
AGCACGCCGGTGATCTTCAAGGTTCTGGTGAATGACCTGACCTGGAACACCGGTCCGGACTACGTCGTCGAACCCGGCCAGAGCATCACGGTCAATCCAGCGTTCTGATCACCGGCACTCGTTGCCTTGAAATGATGTAGGGCTGCCGCTCGTCGGCACGCCTCGGCGCCGGCATCTTGCTGCGGGCGCCTTGGGCCGTCGAGGGCAACGGCCCCTGCCTTTCCTTCAGTCGATCAATCCTTGTCGGGATTGATCGCCAGCAGGGCTGTGCGCACATCGTCCGCCCCCAGCTTTGTGCCATCGGCCATCGTCGGGGGCAGCACGGTGCTGCGCCAGTTCACGCGGGAAAACGGCCAGGGAATGTAGAAACGGTCCCAACTGCCCAATCGCCACGCCCGCTTGTACTCGATGCCCAAAAAAACCATCGGGGCATGCACGCGCCGGGTCACCACCAGCACGCCCGGCTCCACCACATAGAGAGGCCCGCGCGGTCCGTCGGGGGTGATGCCTAGGTCGTAGCCCTCGCGCATTTTCTCGATCAGCAGCTTAGCCGCTTCCCGGCCGTTGTTACTGCTCGATCCGCGCACCGGCTCGATGCCGATCAGCCGGTAAAAAGCCGCGAGCCAGGCCCCGTCCTTGCTCGCGCTGACCAGCGCCGCCACCGGCCGGTCTTTGCGATAACGACGAAAGAACTCCCCGGAGATGAACAGTCGGTTGTGCCACAGGACCAACGCCACCGGTTCATCGCTCTTCGTCAGCAGGGCGCGCGTTTCTGCGGACATCTCGAACCGCAGCGTCCGCGCCCACACCCTTAGCATCAAGGCAAGGCACCAGAGGAGCAGGCGGCGCCAGCCCGTGACTTCGTTGATGGCAGGTTTTTCTGATGGTTGCAGGTCTCTGTTATGCGCGGAAGCCGGCCCATTCGCCAAGTTAAACTTGAGCCGGAACCTGGCCGGAGACTGTATGCCCTGCTCCACCGCCCTTCCGTCCGCTGGGCAAGGCTCCCCCACCACACCCGATGTCGCTTTCGCTGCCCCCCTGTCCGCACCTGCCCGACGCACCCGACCACATGGATGCCCGTGCGCTCACGGCCCACGGCGCGAATCGCGACGCCGCCTTTTTTCACACGGCGCTGTGCTACGCCCATTACCTCTGGCAACGCGGCCTCGCAGCGCGGGCCATGCTCGCGCTGGATCGCGCCCTGGGAGCAGACCTCCGAGGATACGAGCCGATCCTCGCGCCACACCCCCTGCCCTACCGCCCGATGGCGTGGTTTTTGCGCCACGCGCCCCCGACCGTTTTCATCGGCAACCCGCGCGTGCATTTTCAGCATTTGGCCGATCGCATGAACGAGCCCCGTCGCGAGCAACGCCGCTGGCGGATCTGGGCCTGCTGGCAGATTGCCCGGCTGGTCCGACCCGAATTCCCGGCCGACCCCAAACACCGCGTGACCGAGCCCAGCGTGACCACCATCGCCGCGCAGTTGACGACCCATGGTATTCCCGGGGAAGCCGCCCAGTGGTTGGATGTTCTGAACGAGATCAGCGGCAACAGCGGACGACAGTTGGCAGCGGACGGAAAAGGCTGACTCCGGTCGGAGCGTGCACCCGGACTTGCTGGCCGCTCAACCCCGCCAGGTCATGGCATGACAGAGGGCCACGCCGGCGGCGTCAGCCTCGTCGAAGGCCAGCGTGCGACCGTGACCCAGCATGGCCATCACCGTGCGGGCCATCTGCTCCTTGCTGGCGCGGCCGGCCCCGACCACGGCCTGCTTCACCCGCAGCGGGGCATACTCGAAAATCTCCGCCCCGGGGAGCGCAGCCGCCGCCATCGCCGCACCGCGCGCCGCGCCCAGGATCTGCGCGGTCTGAAAATTCTGCACGAAGATCGTCTGTTCCAGCGCCACATGCCGCGGGGCAAAATCGGACATGAACGCCGTCACCGCCCGGTGGATCTCCGCGAGGCAATGCGGCATCGCAAACCGGGCGGGCACCTTGACCGTCTGACAGCGGAGCAACACCGGCTGGCGTCCCGGCACAAACTCAATGAGAGCCAGACCCGTGCCGCGCAGACTGGGATCGACGCCCAGCACCCGGCCGTTGAACGCCGGCCGTTGCAGCGACGGCGCCTCGGCCCAGGTCGTCTGCGGTTTCATGCCTCCCTCGATGCGGGATTTCCAAAGTTGTCTGACGGAGAGTCGCGCCATGGTCTGCCCCCGGCATACAGGATCAGCGGCAAAGAAGAAGCGGAATGTTGCCGGCGGGGCTGTGTTCCATGCTTGTTCCCACCCCGGCGTCTCCTGCACACTCGGTCAACCCATGAAGTCAGGCCGCCGACCAGACCCCTCCGAGCGAAGCACGCCCCCGATGCCTTCGCGCTGGAAGCGGCGTTGGCAGCAGGCCGAGGCCTTTCACCTGCGGGACCTGTGGTGGCGGGTGTTGGATTATTTTGAAGCCAGTCGCGGCCGGCGCATCGCGCTGTATGGCGCGGTGGCCGGACTCCTCATCGCCGGCGCCACCTGGTACTGGGCCTATCCGTGGTGGGCCCGCGAATCGGCCATCCGGGTTGCCCAGAAATGGCTCGACGCCGGTCAGCTCCGCTATGCCGCCGAGGCGGCGGAGAAGGCAGCCCAGATCGCCCCCACCCGGCCGGAGCCCTGGACGATCGCGGCCGAGCTCGCGCGACGCGGCCGCCAATTCGACAAGGCCCTGCTCTACGCCCACCGGGCATCCGAGCTGGCGCCGACCGACCCGGCCCTGCTGCTCAACCTCGCCTCGGCCGCGGTGATGGCCGAGAAGCTGCCGGAGGCCGAGGCCGCCCTGGCTCGCATCCCCGCCGCTCAACTCGCCCAATCCGGTTTTGCCCAGCGCCTCCTCGGCGAGATGGCGCGTCGCCAGTACCGGCTGACACCCGCCCGGGATTACTTCGAGCAGGCGCTCAAATTGGAAGGCCCGCTCGCCGTGAACGAGGTCCCGCTGGCCCTCGTCCTGTTGCAGTCCACCGAGGCAACGGAACGCCAGCGAGGACTCGACCTGCTGCGCAAGTGGTCGGCCGACGCCGAGTGGGGCGCGACGGCC
>JBDKHE010000537.1:0-4922 GCA_039797805.1 Verrucomicrobiota bacterium | reverse complement strand
CCAAAGCAAAGCCAGTGCAGCATATCGGCATCGGCGTGCACCTTCAACCCACGCAAACACGTGGTGGGAGTACCCATCCCATTTGAGTTTTGGCTGACACCTGAAAAATCTGCCTTGATTTGAAAATGGCGATGAGGTGCTCCGAAGGGGGCGACATGCGCGGGCCAACATCCCCGCCAATGCTACTTCGTCAGTTGATCAACGTCGAAGCGCGTATCATCCGATCTGGGTGGCTGACTTTGCGCGTGACTACCGGCCGACCATCAAGCGCAAGGCTATGCTCGCGCCCGAGACGGAGTTTATTGACTTCACGAATTGACGCTGCCCGGGTTCGCAAATCCCGTGTGCTTGCCAGTAAAAACTGAGCCGGCGACCCCACTTCAGCGTTGGCGGTCACTGACACTGATTCAGGGTCATTTCATCAGGTCGGCGAGCGGCTTGTCGATGGCTTGGGCCCAGAGCTGGTAGCCGGCGGCGGTCGGGTGCAACTGGTCGGGCATGATGGCCCAGGGGATCCGGCCGTCCCGGCCGAGAAAGACGGCGTTGGTATTGAGGAAGCGCACGTTTACGCCGTCGTCCAATTTGGCGAGCAGGGCGTTGGCGCGATCATTGACAGCCACGCGCTTGGCAGCGTCCGCGATGGCGTCCTCGGTGATCTGCCCGTCGGCGTTGCGGCGGGCGTCGCGCGGCAAGATAGCGAGGAGCAGCACCTTTATGCCGGGGATTTTAGCCCGGGTCAGGCCGATGATCTTCTTGACGGCGTCGGCGATTTGATCGCCGGTGTGCATGCCGGAGTTGTTGGTGCCGATCATGAGCACCATCACCTTGGGGCTGATGCCGTCGAGTTCGCCGTTCTCGATGCGCCAGATCACGTTCTGGGTTCGGTCGCCGCTGATGCCGAAGTTGGCCGGTTGGTATTTTCCGAAATAATGCTCCCAGATATGCGGGGCCTTGCTCCAGCTTTCGGTGATGGAGTCACCCATGAAGAGCACGCCGATCGGGCCACTCTTGGTGCGGGCGAGGAATTTCTCATGCAACTCGAAGAAGCGCGCATTGCCGGTCTTCGGAATCGCTGCGGAAGCGTCGACCGGGGCGGACTGCGCGATGGCAGGTGCGGTTTGGGTCGGAGTCGGAGCAGAAGTCTGCGCGGCGGCGATGGAGACAATCACCGCAAGTGCGGAAGCAAATAGGTGGGGTAGTTTTCTCATAAGGTCATAAGGGAGGGGAAAGAGTCAAATTAGGGTCTATCTTCGGGACAAGATTTTCCTGCGTCTTAGTGGGCACCCAAAGGATGATCTCATCGCTTATGATCCTGAGCGCAGTGAAGCAGCGATGCTTGCTGGACAGGGATAAAATGGGGGTGGGGAGGTGTTCATTGAGCAGAGGTGCCTTTTGCGCATCAGGCGACGAGGCGCTCATCGCAAACACGGGGTGAGTGAGATGGGCCGTTCCGCCTGGGATTATCTGGGGAACGAAAGCCGTTACGTGACGTTGCCTTGCTGGACGACCGCGTCAGGGGCGGAGTCCTGATGGAGGGTGACCGGGGTGGCAGCGAGGCGGAGGTCGTTGCCGACGAGGACGACGGAGCAGCGCGCCCCGCCCTGCACGTCGAGGAAGTGGGTGGTCCTTTCGAGGAGGCGGCTGTGGTGGATGCGGACATCGCGCGCGGCGCGGAGGCGGACACAATGTTTGGCGCCGCCGGCGGTCTTGAGGCCGTTGATCTCGAGATCGGTGACGTCGTCGGCGACGAGGACGGAGCGGGCGTCGGGGCTGAGCAGGTCGAGCCGGACGTTGTTGAGCGTGATGCTGCGGGCGTGGCGCAGGTAGAAGCCCCAGCAGGGGAGAATGCCGAACATGTCGTTCTCAGGGTAGCGTTTCTCCTCCTCGGGGATGTCGAAGCGCTCGCTTTCGGCGGCGATGCCGCCGCCGGCGAAGGTGAAGTGCACATCGGAGATCGACACGTTCTCGATGGGGTGGCCGGGCAGACCGGCGATGATGACGGTGTTCGCGGTGCGGTAGGGCAGGCCGCGGCGCTCGGCGGGATTGACGGCGCCGCCCGTGTAGAACGTCTCCTTGGGCGTGAGGCGGGAACGAAGACCGGTGATGACGATGTTGCGGAGCCGACCGATCGGCTGCGGCTGCGGGATCTCCGGGTGGCCGAAGTCACGCGCCCGGTTGTTGAGCTTGAAGAAGAGCGGCGCGGAAACCTCGAACATCGCGATATTCGAGACGGTGACATCCTCGAGGGTGCCGCCGTCGATGGCCTCGAACTTCAGGCCGCCCAGTCGGCAATTGTGGAGGGCGCAATTCGAGATGGCGATGTTGCGGAAACCGCCGAGGGATTGCGTGCCGAACTTGATCGCCGAGCTTTCGCAGGTGAGCACGCAGTTTGTGACGGCGATGTTCTCGGAGGGAACCGGATAGGAGCTCTTGAAGACGAGGGCGTCGTCGATGGTGTGGATGGAACAGTTGCTGACCCGCACGTCGCGGCTGCTGTCGATAATGATGCCGTCCTGCTGGACGAAGTGCTCGCTGTGCAGCCGGAGATTGTCGAGCGCGACCTGTTCACAGCGGGCGAGGTGGACGGCCCAGAGGCCGGAGTTGCGGTGCGAGAAATCGCGCAGAGTGACACGATGGCTGTCCTTCAGGAAGATGCCACGCGGGCGCGGGCCGCTGGCGACGTCGAGCGGCTGGATCTTGGCGAGCGGGCGGAACGGCTTGCCGTTGCCGTCGATGAGCCCGCGGCCCTCGATGGCGATGTTGTGCGCGCCGTCGGCATAGAGGAGCGCCCAGATATCGAAGCCGCCGACATCGAGATCGCGCGTGCCGAACGGCTTGGCGGGGTAGTCGGCGGTGTCCTGGCTGCCGAGCAGCGTGGCGCCGGGCGAGAGATGGAGCGTGACGTTGTTCTTGAGCGTGAGGGTGCCGGAGAGAAAGCGGCCGGCTGGAAAGAAAACGGTGCCGCCGCCCGCGGCGGTGCAGGCATCGATGGCGGCCTGAAGAGCAGCGGTGTCGAGGGTGGCGCCGTCGCCGCGCGCGCCGAAGGCGCGGACGTCGAGCCAGCCGGGAGCGGGCGGCACGGCCACGGTGCCGGTGGCGGATGCGGGCGTGCCGGTCGCAGCGACCAGCGGGTTTGCGCCGAGGGCGAGGCCGGTGCCGGCGGCGGTCGTGAGCTGGGCGACGAAGTGGCGGCGGGTGAGCATGGGGCGGAGAGGTGGTTGAGGGTGGGGCCGGAGGGAGGGGCCGGAATCAAACGCCGAACACGCGGCGGACAAACTCGCGGCTCCGGCGGTGGTTCTCCACGGCGCCGCGCGTGACGACCGTGCCGGGCTCGATCGCGAGCTCGACCTCGAAATGCCGCGGCAATCCGTGCCGGGCCACGTAGTCCGCGATCCAGCCGTAGTCGATGTCCCCTGAGTCGAGATCCTCCCACCAGACGCCGTTCCGGATCTGCCGCAGATGCCAGGTGACCAGCCGGCCGCCATAGGCGGGCAGCGCCTCCTGCGGCGGCAGGCCGCCCCGCGACAACCAGCCGACATCGTAGCAGAAGCCGACGGTGGCCGGCGCCGTTTCCCGGAAGTTGTGCCGGAGCTCACGCGCGCCGTTGACCAGTCCCGGGAGGTGGTCGTGCAAGGCCAGGCGCATCCCCAGGGCATTCAGGCCGGCGCCGAGCCGGGTGAAGGCCGCCGCCTGCGTGGCGAGTTCCTGGTCGGTTTTTTCCCGCGGGATCGGCTTGGCGTTGCAGACCAGGACGCGGAATCCTTCGCGGGCGCAGATGCGGGCGGCGGCGAGGATTTCGTCGACCGCTTTGTCCGCCTGGCCGGATTCGTGGATCGTCGCACCGGAATAGATGCTGAAAGTCCGCAGCCCGTGCGCGCGCATCTGGTCGGCGAAGCGGGCGTTCTCCTCCGGTTGCTCGACGTTCAGGCGTCCTTCAAGAAAATCGTAGCCGCAGTCGCGCAGCGCCGTCATGACCTCGGAGAGTTCGAGGGTGCGCTTCTCCCGGGTGGCATAGTGCATCCAAGCGACCACATTGGAGCCGACGAGGGCGGGCGGCGGCGCGGGATCCGTGGCGGCGAGCAGGGAGCGGGGCAGGAGGGCGGTCGCCGCGCCGAGCGCGGTCGCGGCGCCGGCCCGGCGGAGGAACTCGCGGCGGGAAGACGGGCCGGCGCCAGACGGAGTGGTGGTGGCTTGCGGGGGTAGGGGGTGGTTCATGGTGATTTGGACGTGTCTTCAAACCCGGTTTGTCATTCTGAACGGAGTGAAGAATCCATCAGGATTTATGTCGCACAGGAGCGGAAGCGATGATCCGGCTGGATTCTTCGCTGCGCTCAGAATGAAAGGATTTAGAGTTTAAAAACTATCCGAAGAATAACCCCGCTTCGACGGCATGGTTGCCTGTAGCGGCGGTCTATGACCGTCGCAGAACGTGGCGTGATCATCATTCGGCGGTCATAGACCGCCGCTACAGAATGCGGAATCATACGGTTATTAGGATAGTGTTAGGGCCGGCTGGCGCCGGCCGGTTTCGGATCGGTCAACAGGACGGGGAACTGCTCAAGGTAAAAGTCGCGCCAATACGCCAGCACGGCGGGCGACTCGGGGAAACGCCCCTGGTCGTCGGTCTCCTCGATCCAGTGCTCCAGGGTGGCGCGCATTTCCCGCAGGACCCGTTGCGGCCCCTCGTCGCGGGAGGTGGCCAGGTTGTGGATCTCGAAGGGATCGGCCGCGGTGTCGTAGAGTTCTTCGTCCGGCAGCCGGTCGGCGACGAGCGCCAGCGGCGGGCCGGACAGTTTTCCCTCGGCGTGCCGCGTGCGCAGCAGCGGCACCACGGGGAACCGCGCCTCTTTGTAGCGATGCGACGCCTGGAAGGAATGCTCGGGCATGAAGTTGCGGATATAGCGGTAGCGGGGGCCGCGCAC
>JBDKHE010000536.1:0-4485 GCA_039797805.1 Verrucomicrobiota bacterium | reverse complement strand
AGAAGCGGGGGTCACGGCCGGCGCTGATGCTCTCGTAGTTCTCGTAGTTCAGGAAGAAGAACAGCTTGTTCTTGATGATGGGGCCGCCGAGGGTGGCGCCGTAGGTGCGGCGCTCCAGCTTCGGGGTGAGTTTGACGCCGCTGTTGGCGAGCTCGCGGGCGTTGGGGCCCTGCAGGTCCATGCCAAACACGGAGTCGCCGCGGAAGTAGTAGTAGGTGGAGCCCTTGAACTTGTTGGTGCCGCTCTTGGTGACGGCGTTGATGGTCGCGCCGGTGAAGCCGGAGAGACGTACGTCATAGGGGGAGAGCTGGACGGAGAGCTGCTCGATGGTGTCGAGGGAGAGCGGGTTGAAGAACGCCGCGATGCCCGTGCCGTTGAGGCCGAACACGTCGTTGGTCCGGGAACCGTCGATCATGATCGAGTTGAAGCGGTTGTTCTGGCCGACGGCGGTGATCTGGGATTCCTCGCGGTCACCGAAGGTGGAGCGAAGGGTTACCAGCGGGGTGGCGCTGATCATGTCGGCGAGCGAGCGCTCGGAGGTGGGTTTGGCGCCCAGCTGCTCGGCGGAGAGGGTATAACCCGCGCCCGTCGTGCTGGCGTCGAGGTCCGTGGCGGAGCCCGTGGTGACGAACTTCTCGAGCTCGAGCACCTCGGACTTCAGGACGACGGACACCTCGGTGGCGGCACCCAGCTCGGCGGTGACGCCGCTGGTGGTGCCTTCACCGTCGGCGGACTTGGCCGTGACCGTGTAGGGGCCGCCCACGGGAATGGAGCGGAAGTTGAAACGACCGCTGTCGTTGGTGACGGCGCGGAAGGTCGCGTTGGTCGGGGTGTGGACCGCGGTGACGGTGGCGCCGGAGACAACCTGACCGGTCTTGCTGGTGACGATGCCGGAAAGACCGGAGGAAGTCAGCTGAGCAAAGGCAGCAGGAGAGAGCAGCACGGCCAGGGCCGTGGTGACTGCGAGAACGAGTGTTTTAATGAACGGTTTGTGCATGGTGCGATGCAGTTGGTGTGGATTCTCAGGTAGGTTTCCCGAAAACAGTTGAGGGGAGCGAACGACCCGGCCGTGTCATAGTCAAGCATTCTGGCCGGACTCTGGCAGCCGGGAAAACAGATGTTGCAAGGCTGTAACCTTGCAGTCGGTTCGATCGCTGGAAGGGGTCTCTCGCTGCTCAAATTGTGCCAGTGTCCGGGCAATTTGCAGTTTTCAACCCGGAGAATACCCGCTCGACTCGCCGCGTGCGCGCATCCAAGGGGCCGACGGCCAGTACCCGGCGGGATTATCTGCTGCCCGTCGCGGGGTTGGTGGGGGCGGCGCTGTTGTCATACCACAACAGCTTTTCAGGGCCCTTCGTGCTGGATGATGTGCCGTCGATTGCGGCCAATCCGAGTCTGACCGGACCCTGGTCCTGGGGGGAGGTGTTGTGGCCGGCGGTGGACGGCGGGGCCACGGTCAACGGGCGTCCGGTCGTCAACCTCACCCTGGCGCTCAACCACGCGCTCGGCGGGCTGCAGGTGGGGGGGTACCATGTCTTCAATCTCCTGATCCACGGTCTGGCCGGCGTCTTGCTCTGGGCGCTGGCGGGCCGGACTTTTCGGCAGCCGCGTCTCAAGGAGGCCTGGGGCCCGGCGGCCGGTGCCTTGGCTTGGGCCTTGGCGGCCTTGTGGCTCGTGCACCCGCTGCAGACGGAGTCGGTCACCTACATCATCCAACGGGCCGAGGCCTTGGCGGGGCTGTGGTATCTCCTGACGTTGTATGCCTTCGCGCGGGGAGCCGCTGACGGCGGCTCGCGCGGCTGGCTGGGGGTGTCGGTGGCCGCCTGCTGGCTGGGGATGGCCACGAAGGAGGTCATGGTTTCGGCCCCGCTGCTCGTCTGGTACTACGATCGTACCTTTGTGGCGGGCAGCTTCCGGGAGGCCTGGCAACGGCGACGGGTCTATTATACCGCGCTGGTTTGCAGTTGGGTCCTGCTCGCGGGCCTGGTGGCGGCTTCGGCCGGGCGCGGCGGCACGGCGGGTCTGGGGGCGGGAGTCGGCGTCTGGTCCTATGCGCTGACCCAATGCGAGGCGCTGATGCGTTACCTGGGGCTGGTCTTTTGGCCGAGCCCGCTGGTGTTTGATTATGGCCGGAGTGTGGCCGGTGGCTTGGGCGAGGTGTGGTGGCAGGCAGCGGTATTGGTCGGCCTGGTCGCCGCGACGATCTGGGCCTGCGTCCGGCGTCCGGCCTGGGGTTTCGTGGGGCTGTGGTTTTTTGCCGTACTCGCCCCGAGTTCGAGCGTGGTGCCGGTGGCTTCGCAGACGATGGCCGAGCACCGCATGTATCTGGCGTTGGCGGCACCGCTGACCCTGCTGGTCCTCGGGTTGTACCGGTGGTTGGGGCGGTTTGCCTGGTTGGCTGGTGGCGGATTAGCCGTCATCGCCAGCGGCCTGACCATGGCGCGGAATGCGGACTATGCGGATGCGCATACGCTTTGGGCTGATACGGTGGCGAAACGACCGGACAACGCCCGGGCCCGGCACAACCTGAGCCTTGCCGAGGCTGATCGGGGCAACCTGGTGGAGGCGGAGCGGCAGGTACGCGCGGCCCTCGCGCTGGAACCCGACTCGCCCGAACTACCTTTTACCCTGGGCCTGCTGCTCGCGCGTCAGGGACGCGGTTCCGAGGCCATCGCGAGCTATGAACGGGCCCTGGCGCTTGATCCCCGCTATGCCGCCGCGCACAACAACCTGGGCAATGCGCTCTTCGCCGCCGGGCGCGTCGCGGAGGCGGGCGGCCACTATGCGGAGGCGGTCCGGTTGCAGCCTGGTTATGCCGGGGCGCGCAACAGCTACGGCAACTGGTTGCTTGAGCAGGGCAAGGCAGCCGAAGCCCTGACCCAGTTGGAGGAAGCGGTCCGGCTGGATCCCGGACTCGCTGATGCACATTTCAATGCCGGCAATGCCTGTCTGGATCTGGGACGTCCGGAAGCGGCCCGGGCCTGGTTTGAGGAGGCGCTGCGTTTGCAGCCCACGCTGGCCGCTGCCCACAACAACCTGGGCAACCTGCTGCTGGGTCGGGATGACTTGGCCGGCGCGATGCAACATTACGCCGAAGCGGTGCGGTTGGATAAGGACTACTTTGCCCCGCGGCGGAGTCTGGCGTTTCTGCTGCTGCAACTGGACCGCCCGGCTGAAGCCCGTCCCCATCTCGAGATCCTGGCGCAATTGAAGCCCAACGATGCCGAGATCGCGCGCGCATTGGCTTGGGTGCGCAGTCAAGGGGGCTGAAGCCGAAACCATTCAAACCGGTTTAATCACGGAGGTTGCAGAGGGGCACTGAAAAGGCACGGAGGCAGAAAGGGGGGAAGAGGAGGCGCGCGACCAGCGCCGGGCCTACTCGTTAGGACGAACTGATTTCACTCTTATTGAGACATAAGTTAACAAGTGATACCGGCCAGTGCCTGATTGCGACGCTCCCCCACACACCCCGCCCTGGCGGGCACCCCTCTTCCTAGAGGGGATTCCCGGACCAGTTGATTTGGTCCCCTCTAGGAAGAGGGGTGGCGCGAAGCGACGGGGTGTGTCTCTTCTTTGCGTAATCTTCAATAGGTTCGATTCGACGGTGTGGTTCGGGGCGAAGCGGTCGACCCGGCGGCGCGCGGCGTTCGGAACTGACGGTGGGCACTCATGCATCCGGGAGGTCGCCGACCTGCCGGCTCCTCGGCCAATATCAGGGCGCTAATGGCGGGGTTTCGTTGGTTGACTGATTGCGACCGGCGCGGCGATGTCGGCGGGAAACCACTCGCGCCGACGCGGTCGGGGTGATTGGCTTCGGCTATGGCCCACACTCAGTACACGCCTCGCGAGGAATTCGCCAATACTGTCACGCACGGGATCGGCGCGCTGGCCGGGGTGGCCGGGCTGGTGCTGCTGGTGATGGCGTCGAGCCGGCAGGGAGACGCGTGGCAGGTGGTGAGCACGGCGATTTTCGGGGCGACGCTGGTGCTGCTCTACACGGCGTCCACGGTCTATCATGGATTTGGTGATGAGAAGCGCGGACCGTTGCTGCAGAAATTTGATCATGCCGCAATTTTCCTACTCATCGCGGGCACCTACACGCCATTCGTGCTCGTGACGTTGCGCGGTCCGTGGGGATGGAGCCTGTTCGGGGTGGTCTGGGGACTGGCGCTGCTGGGGGTGGTCCTCAAGTTCTGGTTCGCTGGCCGCTACAAGGTTGTCTCGACGCTGATCTATCTGGCCATGGGCTGGCTCGTCATGATCGCCATCAAGCCGCTCGTGGCCGCACTGCCGGGCGGAGGCCTGAAGCTGCTGGTCGCGGGCGGACTCTGTTACACCGGAGGAGCGGCGTTCTATTTATGGAAGAAGCTGCCGTATCACCATGCCGTGTGGCACGTGTTCGTGCTCGGCGGCAGCGTCTGCCATTGGGCGGCGGTCTATTTTTACGTGGTGCACGAGGTGTAGGACGCGGCGCGGCGGAGTGGG
>JBDKHE010000535.1:0-4289 GCA_039797805.1 Verrucomicrobiota bacterium | reverse complement strand
GACCTACGCTGCACCGACGCCCACTCAGGTCGTCGCCCCGAAGGGGATTGCGCATCGATTCGAAGGCGAGACCATCCGCGTGCGGCTGTCGCTCGATGCCGCCGGCCAACCGGTGCAGGTTGATCTGGTAGGGTCGCAGGATGTGAACCTGGTACGTCAGCTCCTGCCTGCGGTCAGCCAGTGGCGTTTCAGTCCCGCCAGGGTCGACGGGCATCCCGTCCCCGCCGAAATCGAGCTGCCGATCCGTCTCGTGGCGGACCCTTCGGCCTGAGCCGAGGATGTTGGAACTCTCTGGACCGGCCGGCCAGGCCTTTGGCCCCGGCCGGTCGCAGTCCGGTTGGTGCGCGGGCGCCCACGATCGCGTTCAATCCGCCGACGGAAACTCCGTTTTTTCACGGGGTTGAGAGCACTCGCGGGTTGCACCCGCCGCGTGCCCTGTCACGGTTCGCGTGCCCCTCTTATGCTGTTCTTCAAGCGTGTTCTGGATGTGCGGAAGCCTCCCACGGTAGCTTCGGACCGTCGTGAGGCGTTGCGCTTTGCGGTCAGCCGGCAGTTTCCCATCCAAACGGTGTTGAACATCGCCGGACGCGACAAATCGGGCGATCCCTTGACAAACAAGGATGGCCGGGGTTGGGACTGGCCCGGTCTGCTGGTGGATATTTCCAAGAGCGGCGTGCGCATCCAGGTGCCGCTGACGGTGCAGGTGCGCCGGGGCGACGAAGGCCTGCTCAAGCTGGATGTCGAAGGATACAAGCTGGAGGTCCCGTGCGCGGTGGCGCACGTGGAGGAGAAGAACGATGTCACCTGGTGCGGTCTGATGCTTACTCTGCCTACTTCAGAGATTGAGGATTCCTTCAACCAGCTGCTCGATCTGGTGGCGCTGGGCTCATCGCTGAAGCTGGTGCGTCCCCAGAGTCCGGATGAATCAGGGTATCTGCTGGAATGCTTTGAAGGGGAGATTTCCTCGCGCCTGAGCCTGTGGCGGCACAAGCAGGATCGTCGCGTGAGCGCCTTTGAATTCCGGATGAAGGACTGTTTTGTGCGCGGCCTGGAAGGCGGAGCGGACCTGGAGTTTTTCACCGGGACCGATGCGACTTCCGGTCGGGTGGCGAGCCAGGAAAAAGGGGAGGAGATCCGCCGGTTGTACCAGTGGGTCGTGCTCAACCTGTCCCCGGCCGTCCCGGCTGACGCGCGGGAGTTTCTGCTGAAATCCGCGATCTGACCAAAGGCCCGCGCGGTTCTGTGGTGCGCGCCTTACGGGGAAGACTGCTGAGGTCGATCGGACTGACGGATGTACCCTCGGGTTGTTTTTACCCGAGTTTGCGGGCGCGAGGGCGCGTGGTGACACGCCGTCACGTGCGGGCGGGAAGGGTGCCGGAAACCTTGGAGGCGTCGTGGCTACCCGCTCAGGTTTTCGGCAGGGCAGTCTCGACGAGTTTCACCCAGTAGCTTGCCCCGTGGGGGATGGCCGCGTCGTTGAACTCGTAGGCCGAGTGATGGAGCATGGCGCTGTCGCCGTTGCCGGTTAGGATGTAGGCTCCGGGTCTTTCCAGCAACATGTAGGCAAAATCCTCGCCGCCCATGATGGCGGGCGCATCCCGGTTCACCTTGTCCGCGCCGGCGACGAGGTCGGCCACGCGGGCGGCAAACTCGGTCTGCGCGGGAGCGTTGGCCATCACGGGATAATTCGGCAGGTACTCGACCTGGGCCGTGGCGCCGAAGGCGAGGGCGGTCTGGGTGCTGATGAGCCGGATCTTTTCCTCGGCCATCTTGCGGACGTCCGAGTCCATCGTGCGCACTGTTCCTTTCAAGCGAACGCGGTCGGGAATGACGTTGTGGGCGTCGCTGGAGGTACGGAAGGAGCAGACCGAAACGACCAGCGCCTTCATCGGGTCGAGGCTGCGGGACGCGATGCTTTGAAGTGCGATGACGAGATGGGAAGCGGTCACGGTGGGATCGATCGCTTCGTGGGGTTTGGCGGCATGGCCGCCCTTGCCGATGACCTCGATGATGAATTCGTCGGTGGCCGCAAAGAAAGCGCCCGGCCGGATGGCAAACGAACCGATCGGCAATTCCGGCATGTTGTGCATTCCGTAGACTTCCTGGATGCCGAAATTCTTCATCAGGCCGTCCTGGCACATGGCCTTGCCGCCGGCCCCGCCTTCCTCGGCGGGCTGAAAGATGACAACCGCCGTGCCGTCGAAGGCGCGAGTCTCGGCAAGGTATTGCGCGGCACCCAGCAACATGGCCGTGTGGCCGTCGTGGCCGCAGGCATGCATGAGCCCGGGATTGCGGGAAGCGTGGGGCAGACCGGTCGCTTCGGTGATGGGCAGGGCATCCATGTCCGCCCGCAGGCCGATCACCTTGCCGGATTGGTTCGTGCGCCCCTTGATCACCCCGACCACACCCGTGCGGCCGATGCCGGTCTGGACCTGGTCACAACCGAAGGCCTTGAGCTTGTCCGCCACAAAAGCAGACGTCCGCGGGAGGTCGTAGAGCAATTCGGGATGCTGGTGGAGATCGCGCCGCCAGGCGGAGATTTCGGGGAGCAGATCGTTAAGACGGGAAATGACTGGCATGGATTCAAGTTACCGGCACCTGCGGTCCTCGGCCAGTGATATTTCGTGTGCTTGGGCCCACGGCTTGCGAAACCTGGGGAGGTCGCTTGTCATGTAATAAATGACAAACCGATGTTGTGGGCCGGGTGATTTTCTGACCCCGCATCCGGTTAGGGCGTGGTCAGCGGCTCGACTTGGGGTGGGGTGGGACTACGGTGGGGCCGTGAAAAACTGGCATCACGTTATTTCCCTGTTGGCTCTGGTGGTGGGACTGGCGGTCCATGCCGCGGGGGCCGATGACGGGTCCACGTTGGCTCCCCGTTACGCCACGATCGATGAAGCGATCGCGCGCGGCGACCTCACGGATGTGCACGCGCATGTAGCCCGCGATCCGGCGAGTGTGAATCAAAGCAAGGTGGGCGGGTTGCTGCCGCTGCATGCGGCGATTTTGCGCAACAAGACCGAGATCGCATTTTTTTTGCTGGAGGCCGGCGCCGACGTCGATGCTCCTGATCGGAGTCAGCGCACCCCCTTGCACCTCGCGGTGGACCGGGGCAATGTCGCGGTCGTGACCGCATTGCTGGCCGGACATGCCCGGCCCAATGAGCGGGACAACCTGGGTTGGACACCGCTGCATCATGCCGCCGCCAAGGACAAGGTGGCCGTGGCGCGGGCGTTGCTCGCGGGCGGGGCGGATCCGCAGGTGCTGAGCGAAAGAGGCGGCACTTCTCTGCATGAAGCGGCGGCCAGTGGAGGGGAGGAGATGATTCGGCTCTTGCTCGGGGCCGGGGTGGATCCGGCGGTGGTTTCGAAGACCGGCGTGACCGCCCTGGACATTGCGCGAGAGTACAAGAACGAAGCGGCGATCAAGGTGCTGTCGGCGCCGGCCGGGCTGAAACCCTAGCGCCTCTCGTTCAGGAATACCTTTGACCGGGCGTTGCGCAGGATAGGGCCGGTCTGCGACCGGCCGCTTGCGCAGGAATGGAGGAGGCCAGTCAGAGACTGGCCCTACTGTCGCCGCCACCACTCCTTTGGGTGGCGCTCAATGAGTTGTCCTATGAAGCGAAGGCGCCGGGAGCACTTTCTCGAAACAAACGCTGAGGGGGTCCTCGGGGTAGTCGGCGAAGGGTGGGATCGGCTTGAAGCCCGCGCGTTCATACAGGCGGATGGCCGCCACCTGATGGATGCCGGTCTCGAGGCGCAGCCGGGTGATACCATGCGAGCGGGCGTGCTCGGCGAGATGTGCGATCAGTTGCTCTCCCAGTTTCCGGCCACGGAATTCCGGGCGCACATACATCCGTTTGAGTTCGGCATAATCCTGGCCGACCAGCATCACGCCACCGCAGCCGGCCGGCCGGCCCTCGACCCGGATCACCACGAACATGACCTGCTGGTCGGTGAGCTTTTGCACGCTGAAGCCGTGTTGGCTCTTGATCGGATAGAGCGAGCCGAGATGGGCCTGCAGTTCGTTGATCAAGGCGGTGGCATCAGGGCTGTCTGGTCGTTCGGCGGTGATGACGGCGGGCATGCGCGGAAGTTGACGCGCTCTGGCCGGTCTGGCCACCCCTGAGTAGATGAACCAGGAGGACGCAGCCGGAGACACGAATGGCGCGAATCTTCACGGATTTGGAGTGCCTGTCTGCTGCACCTCCCTTACCTCACCGGAGAATGCTTCAGACTTGGCCGTCGGGAGGATCGTTTTGATTGGTGGTGATTTGTGCGCTTCGTGTC
>JBDKHE010000534.1:0-14886 GCA_039797805.1 Verrucomicrobiota bacterium | reverse complement strand
ACTTCCTAGCCGGCTCTTCCTCCAAGTTCAATGTCGAGACCTCGCGTCACGGAACGGCCAGCAAATGACGAAGGTTCGACACCAACCGAGTCCGCAACTCTTCCGGCTCGTGTCGCAGCTTTTCAGCGAGCGTGGCCGTCAATGAAATGATGTCCACGGGGCGGGCCGCCCTCTCACCGATTTGAACGAAAGGTCCGTCGGTTTCCGTCAGCAATCTATCCAGCGGAATCGCGGATATGGTCGATTGCCCGGCTGGGGTGGTGAGCATGGCTGCGTTAACCGAGAAATAGCAGCCGAGTTCGACGGCGCGCCGAAGCTCTGAAGCACTTCCGCTGAACCAATGGAGCACGACCCTGCCGCGCTCAGCCGGGAGGTGCTCCTCGACCAGGTTCAGGACCTGTCCGGCACTGCGAATCGAATGAACGCTCAGGATCTTTCCGCCCGCTCGGGCGCATAGTTGCAGGATCGTCGCAAAAACCGCAGTCTGCTGCTTGAATGAGCCATAATGCTGGCGTCCTGCGTCGAGGCCCACCTCCCCCACGAAGCGGGTCCGCGGCAACAGTTCCTCGAAGAGCGTCAGCTCGTCGGCCCGTTGGGCAACTAATTGGGGATGCAGGCCCAGTGCCGCACGAACGTGCCTCGTGGGCCGCGCCAGCTCTTCGTTGCGAAGATAGGCCTTGGGCGTCGTTGTTACGGCCAGCGTAGCTATACCTGCCGCCTCGCACTCCTGGATGTTCGCCGGGAAATCCGGATACAGGTCAAGGTGACAATGGAAATCGACCCCGCGGATGTCGTCCGCCGTCATCACGGCGCCGTTTTCACCTCGGCCAGGAGTGTCTCGATCTCTTTCATTCCGTCCCGATATACCTTGGCGTAGTCGTCGAGCAAGTCCGCCACGTCGGTCAAGGGACCCGGCTTGTGGATGGCGAATCTGGCCAGCCCCGGGTTCTTCTTCAGTGCTTGGCATGCGAACTGGAACGAGCGGATGTGTTCGCCCTCGGCATTGGTGGACGGGATCCTTCCGGAAAGTTTGGTGGTGTAGTCCGTGGGATCGTCACCGAGCCCCTTGAGGATGGAAGCCCGTCGGATCAGACAGGGCAGACAATGGCCGCAATGCTCTGGAGCATGCCCTTTCCAACGGGCCTTCTCCGGGGATGAGCAGGACATCGTTTTCTTGAGGTGCTTCTTCAGGAAGTCCCGACGGGCGCAATTACCGACCAGCCAGCCTTTAGTGCGCGTAGCATACGGATTGAAAAGGGTCACATTCATACCCAGTGCCCCGAGCAGCTCATTCCATCTGGCGAGGTAGAACGGATGTGCTGTGCGGGTGCTGAGCGCACCTAGTCGCAGTGGATCGAGCGGAACGTTCAGGCTTATCAGGCCGTTCTCCGGCACAAACACACGAGTTGGACGGTTTATTCCTGAAGCAAGGAACGCGGCCAAGGCGAAGAAGAGAAAAGACCGCGATCGTTGCGTGTCTTCGTTGCCGCCATCCTTGATAACGCCGTGCGGGAAACCGCTATGAATCCGCACCGAATCAACGTTCTTCTGGCCGAATTCGCCTTCAAGCAGTGCGACAACGGCCTTTTGGTAGTGGCTGGTGACGCCGTGCCAGTAATGGCTGACGAAGAGCGGCCGCTCCCGTGCGTCCAACAGATCGACGGCGCCGATGAAGCTGTCCAGCCCGCCAGAGAGCAGCGAAACGCACGAGTAGGGATTCATGTTCAGTTCGTCCGGAGGGCCGACGATCTTGCGGTATTTGGTGGGTCTCGGTCTGAACGTGAACTCCCAGCGATCGCCGGTGAGGAAATTGAGCATTCTCGAAAGCGCGGGGGCCTGGTTCGACCACAGGGCCACGTCACTCACGGCTAGATATAGGTGCAGCTCCCGGGTCCATCCGTCTTGGGAGTGTGCGGCGCGCGATACGCGGGTATCCGTGCCCATGACCGCCGTCGCCAGGAGCGCCAAGTCGAAAGCGGTCTCACTAGGCGTAAGGCCGCGGACCCTCGCCGCACCGAGCAAGTTGTCCAAGCCGAACTCGAATGATTTGTAAACGTCGAGGCAGCGAACCTTGCTCGTTTTGGCGTGTTCGTCGCCTGGCTTGGGAGAGAAGCGGTCGCCCGCACCGAGCTGCATGACGATATGGTGTCGGTTCATGATATTATTCCTCGGTTCGACTGACCATCACTTCGAGCGCCAGCTCGTATATCTTGCCCGCCTCAGCGTCGAGTTGCGTGGGCGTGAAATTGCCGAGCTTGCCCATCCGCGTGCCGACCGCATCGCGCACGGACCCCTTGATGAGGTCGTAAACCTCCTGCTGGAGCGTTTCTATGTCCGCGATGTTACCGGGTAAGCTGATGGCCTTGGTGCCGATGTCATTCAGTATCCTGTGCTTGATCGACTGCGCGACGAAGTTGATGACGAGTTCGTTGAGATCCGCGGGCGTCAGCTTGTTGTGGTCCTCATCGTGCCCAGCGGCCATCTCCGCAAACGCCTCCGAGAGAGATCCCCGAGCAATGCCTTCATCAATCGAACCACCGTCATGGGCACACAGCGCGTCGATGAGTTCAGCGCACACCTCCTCCAGCGGCTTGCCCACAAACCGGTCGAGGCCGACCTTCTTCAGGGCCTCGTCTGTTCCGGACTGGGCGGCGGCTTGGGCGAAACCGAGAATGTTGGCAACGGTGTGCCGGGGCACACCCATCCGGTGCGCCGCCGTCCGTGCCCCTCCACTGGAGCGCGTGATATACTGGCGGAGAGCACGACTGAGTCCTCCCCCGGCACCCGTTCGAGCGTAGCCGGAGAAACTCGAGCGTGGGCCCTGGAACCGCTGGGGTTCCGCGGGTTGTTCGATCGGTGCTGGTGCTGGCACTGGCGCCGGTTGCGGCTGCACTCCTGGTGTAGCGGGCACGACATTCGGAGCCTGCGGAGGATGGGGGAGGACTGGTTGGTCGGGCGGAAGGGGTGCCTGATTGGGCGGGATGGGCGCTTCGACCGGAGCGGGCTCAACCCACGAAGGAACGAGTGGGGTGCCGGCACCGGGGCCCGTTGAGGAGGCGGATGTTCCCATAAGCGGAGCTAGTGTAGCGTTTGGAGACGGTTTTTGGCCGCGGCCTGGAGGCCCTTGTTTTCAACCTGGGTGCTCCACTCCGAGATCAGCTTCCTGAACGCGGTCTTGGCGTCCGGCTGTGTGATGGCGCTATCCCAGCCGGAAGGGGCCCATGCGCCCAGTTGCTTCAGAGGCCGTGTGCGTAGCAGCTCGATGAGCAACGGCTGAAGCCCGACATGATGCTTCGCCACCAAGCCAAGCCCGTAAAGCCCGGCAGGACGGGTGATCCAATCCTTGGCCGCGAGGACCCGATCCCGCAGCTCATTGAAGACCGCCTTCGCCTCGGGACCGACGAGCTTCGCAACCGCCGACTCCTCTCCTGCCGCCGCAAATTCGCCGCCGCATAGTCGCTCGATCAGGGGCTCGAGGTGACCCAAGGACATCGCCGCTCCTGAGAAAGCTCGCTTATCCCGGGTGATGAACATGTAGGGCCGCAAGTCCTTCCCTCCGACCTTCGGATCCAATGCCAGCCACGCCATCGCCGCCGGCTCCTTCGTCCATTGGGTGATCGTCCCCGCTACCTCCTTGGGTGCCGCCGCCTCGGGCGCGCCAATCGACTTCTCAAGCTGGTCGAGTTCGGTGAGCACGCCGGTGGCCGATGCGGCGACCCACTTTACGAGGTCGTTGTATTGATCCGGCGCAAACCGCTCGAGCAGCATGATCTTCGCGAGCACCGGCCGCTCAATCGCCGACTTGAATCCACGCGCCTCGGCAATCGACTCGCGCAGCAAGATGGAGTTCAGAAACCGCTTCACCTGCCTGGGATTGCCGTTGGTGCCATCGTTCAGCAGCCCGGTGAGTTGGGTGGCGAGCGTGAACGCCTGATCGACGACCGTTGCGTCGCTGACCTTGATCGTCTCCACGGCCGCCCGGTCTAAACCACGGGAAGCCCATGGCTTTTCCAGGGCCAGCTTGGCTGCCGCGAGGAACGGCTCGAACTCCGCCGGCGGCAGTTGCGCCTGTAACAGAAGCAGCGAAATGTAGGTCCGCGTCTCGGCTGGCCCCAGCGCGGGAATGCGAAAAGGGACCTGGATTAGCTTCTCCAGATAGTTTCGGGCATAGCTTCCCGCTCCGGCACCACCCGGCAGGTCAGGGAAGTGCTGCCGAACGGCGTATTCGACCATCGCTTCGTCCACTGCGATGATGAATGCCGAGTTTTCGACGAAGAGAAACAGCCGGATCGCCTCCAGGGTTTCGACAATGGTCTCCGGCAGGCAGCGGTCCAGGTCATCGACCAACACGACGAGCCTCTCAATGCCGGCCTCGCCGAGGAGCTTCTTGAACTCCTGTCGGAAGCCCTGGATTTCCTCGGGCACGTTGCTCTTCGCATCAGCGGGGGCCTCCTTCAGGAATCCCTTGGCCTGCTCCACCAGCTTCGTGGCGGCTTCGCCCGTCGGTTCGGCGGCGAGCGACTTCACTATCCCCGTCAACGTTGCCAAGTGTTCGGGCAGAGGGACACCAGTAGCCACGGAAAGCCCCAAGCCTCCGGCATGCTTTGCCACCTTCAGCCAGTCGATACGCTTGATTAGAAGCTCGACGTGCTCACCAACCTTCTTGATCCCCGGACGCGCCGCTCGGATTTCCGTTACGATCGCCTCGAGCATCACGAGCTTGGCGTCGTCAAAACCTTGGAATGTCCAGCCATTGAATCGCAGGCACAGCGTCTTCGGCTGGTCCTTCAGACCCTCTTGGACCATCGCGAGGACGCTGGACTTGCCAGCGCCCCAGTCTCCATGCACTCCAATCGTGATGGGATTGCCACGGGCTTTACCCAACAGCGCGACAACGGACTTTGCCACCGGCCCATACTGAATGAGGTCGATGATAGTCTCGTTGTCGTTGAGATACATGTCCGACAACCTGCTGGCCTCAGAGGCCTGCCCATTTCTGGGCGCTGGGGATTTTGCTGCCACGGGGGGAGAACTCGGCGGGGGGATGATATAAAAAAACGAAGGCCACCGCCGCTGTTCGCGACGTGTGGCCCAGTTCGCCTAGCTCACGCCAGAAGCGCTTGGGATGCAAGCTAGATACATGCAACCGCCGGCAATTAAGCGCCGTGATGCCAAAAAATGAGGAGGTCGAACGCTGTAGTTCTTAGCCTGCGACCCGCCCCACGAGCCCGGAATCGGTTGCCGGACCAGTCGCCGGCGCCAAGCCATACAAGGGGTGATCCGGGCTTCCTGGACACTTCCAGCGGCCGCCCACCAGCACATAGCCCATGGCGCGCAGGAGCACTGGATTCCGGCAATCTCTGTCAACAGCCGCCCGGTCGCGCACCCGATAAGGCGGGAAGTCGGGATGGAGTTGGCGAATCACCCTGATACGCCGGAGGGTGAATTCCGCGGTGGTCTCCGTCTGCCGCCGCATCTCCTGCGCGAGGCGGGGCATCTTCTTATACATACTGACGCCCATCGACGCGCCGAAGGGCAGGAGCGAGATGAACGACGCGGAGCAAACCAGCCGAAACGGACGGGCCGCCCTGATGCGCGAGGCGAGGTGGGGCAGCTTGCTGATGTATTCCTCTTCGCGCGCCCGCCAATCAACCACGTCGCCCCGGCAGCGTTTCTGGGAACTGAGACGCTCGCGAACCCAGATGGGATCGTTGCGACCAAGCCACCTGACCGCGGTCTTCCACTGCGTCGGAGTCACCCGCGACCTGCCGCTGCATACCGTCTTGCGGTGGCGCGCTCGATTCATGCGGAATGCCTTCGTCCGCTCCGCATTCGGCAGCCGGGGGATCGGCAACCCCTCCTTGTTCGCCAAGCCGAGCAGTCGCACGATGCCAATGCCGAGGTCGGCTTTCAGGGCGTTCATCGTCCACGCCGGGTCGAACCACCGCTTGCGCAACTGTTCGCGAAGCCTGTGTTCGTTTTGTTGTGCGTTGACGGGCGCCGCGACCCTGACGGTCTCGAGGCGCGCGTGAATGTTCTCGATGGACAGATCGAGGAATCGCATCACGAGCAGGTGCATGCGAAACGAGCGGTGATTGGCCTTGTTCTTCACCGTCTGGGCGGGCCAGGCGGAGGCGTCGTCGGGGTCGAAAAGCAGATGCCGCTGCGCCCACTCATGCTCGCTGCGCTGGGCAAAGAACTGGTGCAGGAATTCGGTCCGGCGCAGTTGGCCGCCCTGCAGCAGTCCCCGTCGGTCGAGTTGTTCGTGGTAGAGGAGCCGCAAACGATCCGGGTCAATCGGGCGTGGATTGTTGCGCAACATCCACCTCACATCCCGCGCATAGGTCACATCTATACCGTCGGGCGGTCGAGCCCTCCGGATGCTGACTGCCTCGTCGGCCACCGGGTAGTCGAACTTCCAGAACTGGCCGGGCACGAATTGCGAAATCTCCAATGCGTCCCCGTGAATTGGGCAGCAGAAGACGCCAGGCACCTGATGGACACGCCTCCACCATGTGTGCTCAACTCGGCGGAGGTCGCCGGCGCGGCACTTGGCACAGAAATTCAGGTGGCGGAGCCCGTCCTGCGCGGGATCGCGATGCCACTTGAGTAGGTTCATTGCCACCGCGCGGTCACACCGCATGGCGACCTTGACCCGAGTCGCGAGCTCGGTGGGCATGAGAAAGGCTGCGATCGGATACATGGTGTGACGCAGAATGAGGTCTTCGGCGGTCAACCCCACCCGTGAGCCGATCGCCTTTGTCAGGGCGTCGATGCCGCACGGGAAATCGAAGGGAATGACCAGCCGGGGATTTCCAAAGAGGTGCTGGGCAAATTGGGACCGACTGGGACCAATGAGGCCCCCATAGATTCGAGCCAGCAGGCCGAACAGCGGCTCGTCCTCGTAGGGCCCTTCGATATACGAGATCATGCTGGATGAGCCACGATCCCCAAGGCCTCAAGCGCGGCCAGCTTGTCGCCGGCTTTGGCCGCCTTCTTCATCTTCCCGGCCATCGTTTCTGCAACGTCTGCGGAAATGGTGATGGGAGCCGAGCGCGGCGGCTCCAGGCCCGCTATCGGTTCGGCGCCGACGCGTTCGGTCTCAACGTGCGCAATCGCGTTGAACGCCTCATTCATCGTCTTCGCAACCGTCTCGATACCCTTTGCCTCGGGCGCTTTGCCCTTCAGCTCAACCAGCCGGTCCTGCACGGTGTAGAAGAGGAGTTTGGACGTTTCCCTCAGAACGTCGGCCGTAAGGCGCTCTTTCTTGCGCCCGAACAGCCTCATCTGGGACAGCAGAATCAGCTTCACAGCCAGGTCTGGAATGCCACCGGATAGCTCCAGCACCACCGCAGAGAGGTCCGCCAAGGGGTCCATCTCCGCGACGTATCGGTAACGCGCCACCTGACCAAAGAAGGCGTTCCACACCTGACCAGCCACAAACGGTGTGTATGGAGGGATGGCGCTCAGGAAGCGGCGCGACGCGGCCATGTTCTCCTTCAGCAGGCCTGCCGTGGTTTGAGATCCGATCACAACCACGGCAACGCCGATACAGTTCATCAGCCGGACGAAGTAATTCAGTGCCCTGCGTGTGCCGTCGTGGGCGGCCTGAATCAATTGAAACTCATCTACTACGAAGAGCCCCACATTGTATTCGTGGCAGAGCTGGAAATAGAGACTTTGGATGCGGTTCCCGTTCGCTCGGTCCACACCCCAATCGTGCGCCAAGGGGATGCTTAACGTCTGCTCCGCCTGATCGAATATCTCTCGTCCGAACGACTTCAAGGAACCGTCCTGGAACAGATTGATCTTGAGGCAGGGCAACTGGGTGAACGCTACGCGATCGCCATCGACGAGGTAGGCGTGCTCAGCCACCGGCACGATGTCCTTGATCGCAAAATCTATCGAAAGAGTCTTTCCGGTGCCCGGAGGGCCGATAACGGCTGCACCGAGCGATGGCACAGTCGCATAGCGTTGGGGTAGCCGCCGTCCCTCCTTGAGGTCCTTCTGATCGCGGGTCCATTGCCGGCGATATCTGGGGTCGAGCGGATTCCTATACTTGTAGCTTTGCCGGATCAGTAAATCGACTTCCTTGACCGCAGCCATGTGCGCAATCCCGGGCAGGAAGAACTCGCGCAGAGCGAACGCTGTATGCGGACGGAGATGCGCTGGAAGGCGGCGTTCCGCCGGATCGTAGGCCGGCTTCACCGTAAGCAGGTCCCGAATCTGCTCCTTGGTGCGGATTGGTCCCAAGGCGCCGATGAGTGGATTGCCGCGGTAGGCGGCAATCGGATCATCCAGATTCAGGTATTCGCCCGGCGTGTCGATGGGCTGGACCTTACCGAGGGTAGTGCTCACGAGGTGTCTTCCATCATCCCGGCGATTTCGGCCTCATCCTCGGCCTGTAGTTCGGCAAGAGTGGCCGGAGGCTGTCCGGCACCCGACGGCGGCGGCGTCACCCCCTGCGCCGCGATCAGGTGCTTTTGGTTGGCCAGGTTCTCCGCGCGATCAGATTTGTCGCGGCGACGTTTTGCCACGGAGCCGCGCGCAGCCTTGGTTTTCGCCATGGCGCCCTCGATGATCTGTTGCTGCTCGCACTCGTGAGCAATGTCACGCACCTCGTTTTCGCCCTCATATAGTGCCTTTGCCACCGCGCTCGTCGCCTTCTCCCCTTCGTAGTCCGCAACACTCCACGTGGCAAATTGCTGGGAACGCGGCGTCAGTTGCATCTTCACCAGATCCTCTCCGTCGTGGAGATAGAACCAGGAATAGCTCGCCGGGTGATAGGTCACATCGACACTCCAGCTGCCATTCTCTCCCGCATTCGCGCACCAGGCATTGAATTTCGGCAGCGTCCCGGGGACGGGCTCGTAGAACATTTCCCCGTATTTCACTCCATCGCGGGTCAGATCCGCCTTGGCGGTCGGGAGGCACCAGCGCATGAGCGGTTCCATGGGCCAGGTCTTGCGACGCCCGGCGCGGTTCGTGAGCCCGAAGTCCCACAAATTGCGTGGCGACGGGACTACGCCCGCCGCGATCATTTCCGGAGTGCGTTGGTAGTCCTTAATGACGTGGTAGTTCGTCTGCAGAATCCACGAGATAATAAGCCGATTGCTCTCGAAGTAGTCCATGCACGCGAGTGCCACAGGGCTCTCGTCGCCGCGTTCCTTGGGCCCGTTGGTGTGGCCGGGAACGCTCTCGGCCTTTTTGGCGACGGCAGAGTTATAGCCCTCGACGAGGCCTTTCAGGTCGGGCCGGAAGGCTGGCACGATCGTGAGACCGCGGATTATCTTCTTCCTGACCAGAACGCCATGCTTGTAGCTTGCGCCGACTCCGTCTTCAGCCAACCGGGTGGGCAAGCACGCCGATACCCACTCGTTGGGGCCGATCTTCCGGCCGTAGCGGGCACACAGCTGCACCTTGTCCTCAGCCGCGGATAACAAGGCCAAACTCACGGCATCATAGCTCTCGTTGCCGAGATGGAGGTAGAAGCCGACGATCATGTGGCTGAACGCATCCGTCACCAGATAGAGGACCGCCTTCTTCTCCAACGGCAGCCGCGTATCCTGGTGGACCAGATGCCAGTCCAACGGGGTAGCATCGACGAAGAAGACCGCACCCGGCCCCCCTACCTTCGACGCGGTCTTTTGGCGCCGGCGGCGCAACCAAAGCTCGAACCTGCGATCGCCATAGAGCTTCCGCAGGAGCATCTCGAAATCATCGTCGAGTTCCGACCAATAGCAGAATTGCTTGTAGGATGGGTAGGTGCCCGTAGGGAACCTGGCTAATTCCTCGTCCGGGGGCACTCCATCACTGCAATCGAGATCGAGGAACAGGTTGCCCACCGTGAGCTTCCACGCCCGCCGCCGCTTTCCCGCCGTTGAGCCTGCGAAGAAATACTTCCGGGACCCCGCGATGATCTTCTTCACGTCCATGTCCAGCACGACGTAGGCCTTCCTTCCGTCCAGCCTCGGCCGCCCCGCGGGGTTCCTCGGCACACCGGCTTCGGTGGCCATGTTCACCCGGGCCCCCAGGCCAATGCCGTTGAGGCGACGAAACCACCTCCCGGCCAGTGCCTGCGGCGACATGCCGCCCTGCAGATACCGGATGAAGATGCGGAGCAGGTGGGCAGGTTCCACATCACGCTCTTGCGAGATACGGCGGATGACAGGCCAGCGCGTTTTGGCGACAAGGGCCTCCGTGTCCAGGTCGATCAGCGGCTGGATAAGCTGCGTGTTCTTATCCATCCGGGCGACCTGTGCCGGCGACAACTTGCCGTCGGGGATGCGCATGACTGCGAGAGGCTCCACGTCGGTGGGCAACCACTCCCCTGTTTCCACGAAATGCGCTGCCTGCTCCACCGGATAGAAGCATTCGCGCGCGCGCGGGTCCTCGGTCGAAATGACGATCACATGCTCCTGTAGCACGGCGAGCACGCGCAGGTAGAATCGCTTGGGCATCCTGGCTCGCTGCTTGTTCGCCCCACGATAGGCCTGCCGGATTCTGTTCTCGAGCATCAGGACGGTCTCAGTCCGTCGTTCTCGATAGACCTGTCCTTCAATAAAGGGGTGGGTGATACGAGCGGGGAGGGAGGGAAGGGTGTCAATCATGGTCAGGCGACCGCACGAAGCGGCTCAATGGTTGCATTGGGAAGGTAGGCCCCACGGAGATCCAGTGGGAGGGTTCCTTTGAGGGTGAGGTGATAAGCGACAGAGAGGGCAGTGCCCCGGGGCAGGCCCAGGGCGGCATCACATCGCGAGCATACCGTGCGCAGTGGTGCGCCCGTGCCTAGGTGGGGGACGATCCAGGCCGTAGCGTCACGGACAACGATGGCATCACAGGGCAGGCGGCCCTCCTCCGCGAATTCCATGACCAGCTCCATGTTCGCGATGAGCTGCCGTGGCAGGCGGGTATCGAGGATCAGCGACCATGGAATGCGCCGCTTCGTCCAATACGCCTGCTCGATGGCGAGCTTCTCGACAACCCGCTCCGTGAGGTCCTTGGCCTGTTTCACGGCATAAGCATGTCGCTGGAGCATGCCGCCGGGTCGCTCGAAGGTGACGACCAAGTCGGTGGACATGATGATGTCCTGCTTCTTGCCCCCATGTGGGACGGCCGGGTGATCCACCTGCAGCTCGAACGCGATTTCCCGCGTCAATGCCGGGTCCAGGGCAAACTGCTCCGCGAGGTTCACGACCCCCATTCCCGGGGCGTGGAACATCAGATTGGTGTCGAATTCCGGCGTGGATACCGGGTGCATGACCCGGTTCACGACCCACGACCCGAACATCGTTCGGAAACCGAACGAGGGAAAGTCCACCACGGTAAACAGTGGCTCGTATTCTTCCGGCGGAGCCTCAAGGAGGCATTTACCCCTGGCGACCACGCACTTTGCGTAGTCGCGGGCCAGAAAGTAAGGATGGAAACGCCCGCTCATGACGGCAGGCGGAGCGAAACGGCAATGCCGCAGCACCGATATTGATTTTTCATTGGCCTATAGCCACTTAGCGTGGCTGGACAGTGTTCTATCCAAGATGCGCACCCACCTGACACGACATCTCTGCCGGCCGTAAGCACGCCCGTCCGCGCAGTTTTCTTGACTGCGCAATAGTGCCGGGCCATCGTCCACTCGTCGAAGCTCGTAACTCCGACAATTGGCTTTCAGCCCGTCACGCTGCCCCGTCGCAAGACGAGGTGGACCTCAGGTTGAAGTCCTTTTCTAGGCAGGCCGACGGATCGCTCTTCTCGATTGAGCCGTCGGCCTGTTGCTTTTGTAAGGTTGGTTAGGCTGCCTTCAGCTTATAGACGTGGGCGCCTCCCTTCTCGCCCCTCGAGGAAATCTCGAACAGCCGTTCGGTTACTCTGAGATGGTAAAGCTCCTTGCTGTAGCGGCCACTGGCAATCTTACCTGCCGCGGCGGGATACCTTTCTTTGATGTAGTCCCTGACGTTCTGGAGCGTGAATGGCTGCGTCTGCGAGCGCACGGCCTCCCGAATGATGTCCTTTACCGACTTCGCAGCTCCAAGCCCCGCGGACTCGTTTGCCGCCTTCGGTTTCCCCCGACGCACACCCTTTGTAGAACGTGACCGAGCGCCGCGGCCACCATGGGCCCCTCCGCGCGCCGGTCGAGGGGCCACCGTAGCCTCGAACCGATGTTTCCGCAGGCTCACCGTCGCATCCCCACCGCCCCGGAGCACCTCGATCGCAGCATTGCAGCGACGAACAAAGCTGTCCCGCTTAGCTTCAATATCCCGGATGATCGCCTCCATTTGATCGGACATGAAAGGAAGCCTATGCCCCTCCCAAGGAGGCCTGACAAGCAAGAAACAGATACCCCTCCCTGTGAGACCCATCCGTGGCCGGATGTGCCCCAATCACAGACCACTCCCAATGAGGGCCCCCTAGAGGGGAAACCGAGGCCATTGAATTCTCCAAAAAACGATTCCCCGGGGAATCCTACCGCCCAAAGAGCCGCTCAATCGGCACGCGTAGGGCGGCCGCGAGGGCGATGATCTCCACGTCCCGCACCAGCCGCTCCTGGCTCTCAATCCTCGCCAAGGCCGAGCGGTCCAGCAAAACGCCGCGGATCTGCAGCTTCGCCACCAAGGCTTCCTGGCTCATCGGGACCCGCGCCGCGTAGCGCAGCTTCCGGATGGTCGGACCGATCACGTTCTTGAGTGAGCGCTTAGGCACGGGAGCAATGTGTGAGATTCACACGTTGACAATAGCCGACCATGCGCTACCTATGGTGTGAGATTCACACGAAATGAATCACAACAAAAGTGACCGCCCCGGGCGAAAGACACCCGGGGCCGACCCAACAGCGGCAGAAAGGCTTGAGGCCTATATCGCCGCAGACCAAGTGGTCGCGTTCGAGCCGGGCTTCCCGGACAAAGAGTTCCCCTACGTCCTCTGTTCCATGTGGGGCGTCGTTCCAACCAACGAACTCTTCGTTCGACTCACCAATGGCGAGGTGTCGTTCATCGACTGCGTTCGATCTCCTCTCGATGTGCCCGCGATGGGCGATCGTAGGTTCGGCATGGATGTTGAGGACGCGAACGCAGCCGGCGCCCTGGCTGATCAGATTTGGAAACGCCACAAGCATCAGCTGATCCGCCCAAGGACATGAACACAACACCTTGGTTCGTGCCCCTCCGGGCGACCGGTAGGATCAACACGGCACCCTCTCTTAGCGCCCCTCTCTTAACCCCTCTCTTAGGACACAGACGACCCGGCCGCCTTCCCTTCAGCGTGCATGTCACACCAAACACCCACCGACACTCTTTCCGAATGCCACCGCTCAATTTTTCTGGAGAGCGGTCTGGCCTATGGGCGCTGCTTCGGGAGCAAGACTGGGTATGCGCGCAATCATCCTGTTCGGTTTTTCGTGGCCAACGCGTGTGTGTTCACGCGCACCAGAGTGTGCGTGTGGCGGGGGGACCTCGATCTCGCGATGCGCGCCGATCGTCGCGGCCTTGTCGTCGCCTCCCGTCGGCTGAATCGGCAACTATTCGTCCTGCGAGAACAGGTCCGGGACGACCTCGGGGCGCTACCGCGCGAGTGGCTGACAGAAAACGCATTGGTCACGGTGTGGCGCGGGAAAGTCGTCACTGCAGGCTACACCCGCCGCCTGCATGGCACCCTGAAACAACTCATTGCGCGATCGGCAGGACTACGTTGAAGCGCGCACACCGATCCGTGGGCACTCGCGTTCCATTGCGGGATTTCTACGGCGCACTGGACCATGCCTCCAGAAACAGGGTCGGGCCGCTGAGGGAATACCTCGAGCGACTTGGGTCCAGCCTCCACGTTGCGGCCCAGCGCGGCGAATGCGCCAAATTCGGGCGGCATGTCGAGCTCCTGCTGATCACCGCAACCCTTGTCTCCATCTGTGGCTGGATGCCGAGATACCGGAAGTGGAGCCGGCGCATCGAACAAATGCTGCCGGGCCAAATGCCGTCCGACCTCCGTCGGGCGCTGCGCCGGATTGATCTCAAATGCCGCGACTGTCCACCAACGCTGCCAATCCTCATCCGCGCACCCGCCCGCTGGCGGGCAGGATCGTGGATGCTGGAGCCGGTCCTAGAGGATCGGAAGAAGCGACGAGTCTGACCCGATGCGTATTGTCTGTCTCTCCGACACCCACAATCGGCACAGAGCTATCTCTGTGCCGGACGGCGACGTGCTCATTCACGCGGGTGATTTCACGAATACCGGCAGCGTCGAAGAAATCAGTGCGGCGATGAGCTGGATGGCTGAGCTCCCTCATCGCCACCGTATCGTTATTGGGGGCAACCATGACTGGATTTTCGAGCGCGAGCCCGAGGTCGCGGCCAAGCTGATCCCACCGCATGTGCATTATCTCTGCGACAGCGGTTGCGTGATTGAGGGGCTCAGAATTTGGGGTTCCCCGGTCCAGCCGCGATTTCTCGACTGGGCATTCAACAGGGACCGCGGAGTAGCGATCGAGCGACACTGGGCAATGATTCCTGAAAATACAGATGTGCTGATCACGCACGGCCCCCCGTATGGGCGACTGGACCTCACCTGGGCTGGGCATTGCGGGTGTGAATCGCTCTTGCGGCGGTTAACGGAAGTGCGCCCCAAACTGCACGTGTTTGGACACATTCACGGTGCTTACGGCGTCGATGTGCTCGGACCTACACTGCTGGTGAACGCAGCGACCTGCAATGAGGCTTATCGGCCAGTGCATCCTCCGATCGTGATAAACATGGAGGGAGGATCATGCTCACAAGAGCAGTGAGTATGTCGCCTGATCCGCCCCTTCGTCACCCCCAGCATGCGTATCCTGCACTGCACCGACTGCCACTCCAACAAGGCTTGGTTCAACTGGCTCGTCGAACGCTCTGTCGGCTACACCCTGGT
>JBDKHE010000533.1:0-4959 GCA_039797805.1 Verrucomicrobiota bacterium | reverse complement strand
GCCCGCGGCATTCTCCAGCGTGGCGGTCCAGCGCAGGGTCCAGACCTGCGGCGACACCAGCGCAAAGCTCAGCGAGCGCTCCTCCTCGAGCAACAATTCGTCCGTCGCCGCGACGCGCCACTCCAGGGTGTGGGCCAGTCGCGTGGCGGATTTTTCCAGCCAGCGCACATGGCGCTGCGTGCCGTGATCGGCGCGCCACTGGTAACCGTCGGCCGCCCGGTAGGTGCCGCCACCCCAAAAATTGTATTGGTCGAGACAGTTGATCGTGAAGTTCAGGCCGTGGTGCCAGCGGTGGTCGTTGGGCCGGAAATTCGTGAGCAGCTCTCCCGCGAGCGTGTTGACCGGATGTGCGTAGGGCCGCGTCGCCTCATCCGCCGGCGTGTCCGGCCGGTACACATAGCGCAGGAGCAGACCGCCGCCGGGCCGGTGGATCTCCAGCGCGGTGTCGGCGTCGGTTCGCAGTTCGAATGGTCCGCTCATGAGAGGATCGCCTCCAAGGTGATGGGGCCGCCCGGGCTGGCGTGGCGCGAGCCGTCCGGCAACAGAATGTCGGCCGGAATCCCCGCCGGCAGGGTGGCTTCCAACTGGAAGCGTCCTTTCTCGTGGCGCCACGCCACCTCGACCAGGCCATGCGGCGTGCAGACACTGCCGCGGGCATGCGCCAGACCGCACAGGTGGGGTCTGATCGTGATGCGGGCAAAGCCCGGGGCGGCCGGCGTGACCCCGAGGATGCGCTGTTGAAACTCCAACACCGGATGCGCCGACCAGGCGTGACACAGGGAGCGCCAATAGCTGTTTTCCTCCACGAAGGTCGAGAGTCCGTAGCCGATGGATTCATGCCACGGACCGAGATGCTTCGGCATGTCATCGTAGCAACCGGCCTTGGCCAGGGCGTTGAATCCCGTGTGCCACCAGAAGAAGGAACCCGGGGCAAGTTTCGGATCGTGCGGGAAACGGCGCATGATGATCGCCCGCTCCTTCTCCCCCGCCACCCCGGCCACGATGGCCCAGGCGTTGCCGTACTGGCTGATCTCGGGGCCGCCCGGTTGGTCGAAATACAAACCTTCCGTCTTTGACCAGAAACGCCGGTGCGCCACACCCCGCAGCGTGGCGGCCTCGAAGTCGAGTTCGTCCGCCTCGGCGGTCCGGCCGGCATGCCGCGACAGCCAGGCGCCTTCCGAAAGGGCGTTGATGTATTGGGCGGCGTGAATGCAGGTCGCGCCCCGATCCGCCCCGGGAACCACGCCCCGCGGCCACCACGGACACCAGTCCGTGATGTTCCAGAACGGCAGCTTCGCCGGCAACCCCTCGGCATCCGCGTGCCGACGATACCAGTCGAGCACCGCCCGTACGCCCGGCAGCAAATCCTTCACCGTGGCAAGGTCCCCCGTGCAGAGATAATAGTCCCGCATCGTGGTGATCCAATGCAGGCTCCAGGCGGGGATTACCTGCAGGAGCCGCGAGGGAAAACGCGACTGCGTGAGTCCCTCCGGCAGCCGCGACCAGTCAAACTGATAGAGCGACTGGCGGCTCAGCCGGCCGTCACCGGTGGTGAGGAGGGCGAGCTTCGAGGTGATCATCGTGTCACCGGCATACTGCATCTGCTCGTAGTGCGGACAGTCCTCGAACGTCTCGTGCGAGCACAGCCGCATCGTGTGCAGGCCGACTTGCCAGATCCGGTCGAGCGCGGGATCGGACGACTGAAACGTGGCCGCCACCTTGTAGGGATAGGCCGTGAAGCGTTGTCGCACCGAGTGCAGCGTCAGCGGTTCGCGACCTACGGTGATCTGCAGGCCCACATAGCGGAACGCCCGCCAGTGCAGGGGCTCGAACACTTCCTCGCGACCGGACGGCTCCCAGAGGTCGCACCAACCCGTGACCCGGCCGCGACGGTCAAAGGTCCAGCCCGTGCTCTCGTCGGCGAAGTGAGAGGCGAGATTGGCCAGCGACTGCTGTTTGCCCAAAAGGCGGGCTCCCGGGGTGTTCCAGGGCAGGCGCAACGCCTCGGCGTAGGTCAGCCGCAACCGGCTGCCCGCACCGCCCTGCGCCACGAGGCGCGGAAAGGCCGTCGTGAGCTCCCCCATGTCGAGCACGAGGTCGACGGTCTCACCGGGAGCCAGCGTCAGCGGGATGTCCGCCGCGAGAAGTTTCTGCCAGGCCGGCGACACGGCGCCGCCGCCGGTCATGTAAGCATCCGGAAAAGGCGCAGGTGCGGATTCCTCCAGGGGCGGAATCATGCGGGCCATGAGCCCATAGGGACTGGCCGGGTCCCGGCGCTCTTCATGGCGTTCCGCTTTGTAGAGCACGGTCGCCTCCGCCCAGCCGAGGTCGGCGAAGTGCGGCGTGTTCCAACCGGCCGGCACCTCGGCGCCGACGCGGTGCTCAAAATAGCCGTGGTAGCCTTCAAAGGTGGTTTGCTCGTTCTGGAAGCGATGGCCCCGGTCCACCGCGACCCGCCAACGGGTGTCGGTCTGGACATCGACCACGACTTTCCCCCGCGTGTCGACCACGGCGCCCTCCAGTACGAAGCCGCCGGCATAGGTCATCACCGAACACGGCGCCCCGAGGTGCGTCGGCCGGTGGGCGACCCGCGACATGTCGAGGACGATCGCGGCGATCACATTGCGGCCGGTCCGCAGGTGCGCGCCCAGGTCATAGGAATCGTAGAAATGATGGTTGATGTCCCCCTTGGCCGGACCCCGGCCCACGCAGACACCATTGCAATAGAGCACATACCGGCTGTCCGCGGAAACGTGCACCGGCAGTTGCAGCCCGGCCGGGTCGGCCAGGTCGAAGGTGCGCCGGAAAGTGCGCACCTGATAATGGGAAGGCGAAGCCTGCCCGGCGGGGGGCACGGCATGGGTGCCTTCCGCGGACCAGATCCAAGAGGCACGCTGCACAAAGGGCGGGGGTAACATGACGGGTAAAGGGTATGACCAGGCTGACGGACCGTCCTTGGACGGGTCATTCGAGGCCTTGCCGACAAAAATGGGCTGGCGTTGCCGAGTTTTTCAACATCTCTTTTCATTTATTTTCATTATTCTCATGAAAATTGTTTCATCACCTCCCCGCCTCGTTCTGTGCGCCACGCTTTGGTCGATGGTAGGCCACCCTTCCCCTCGGCGCGAATGGTCGCTGGCCCGCAAGCTGCAGGCGGTGAAGGCGGCCGGCTTCGACGGCATCGACGAGATGTTCCGGCCGGAATTCGCCCCGTATTTGCAGAAACTCGGCCTGCAAATCTGTGGTCGCGTCTTTTCCCGGGACGGCCGGGATGTCCGCCGGTTGCTTGCGATCGAGGCCCGGGGCGGCGCCCACTATGTGAACTGCATGCTGGGGGAACACGACACCACGCCGGCCGCCGCCACCAGGCTGATCATCCGGACGGTGCGTGAGGCCCGCCGGCTGGGACTCTCGGCCCATGTCGAGACCCACCGCGACAACTGCACCGAGACCCCGGAAAAGCTCGCCGAGATCGCCGCCCGCTACCGGCGGGAAACCGGGGAACTGCTTCCGGTGACCTGGGACCATTCGCACCTTGCCGTGATGAAGCACATCCAGCCTCCGGATTTCGCGAAGCGCCTGCTCGCGACGCCGCGGCTGATCCAGCACTCGCACCTCTTTCACTGCCGCCCCTTCGGCAGCCAGCATGCCCAGGTTCCCGTGACCGACGGCCGCAACCGGCTGACCCCGGAATTCCGGGATTATCTTCGCTTCGCCGAGGATCTCTTCACCGCCTGGCTGCAGGGGCCGGCCCCGCGCGGCGAGCTTTGGGTCACACCCGAGCTCGGCACCACCGGCGGTTACCACGTCAGCACCAACCCGCCCGTCTGGCCGGATACGGTGCGCTGCCTGCGTGAGCTGCGCGGGGCCTGGCGCCGGGCGCTCGCCCGCGTGGCCTGATCCGTTTTGTGTTATTGGGCTGAAATTGCTTGACCGCGCGGCTTTGGTTTTCATTAATTTCCATGAAATTTTCAGAAAGGGCCGTCCCCAACCCATGCTAATCACTGAAATCGCCCGCAAGGCTCGTGTGTCTCCCGCCACGGTATCCCGCGCCATCAACCAACCCCAGCTCGTCGCTGCGGACAGTCTGGCCCGTATCCGCGCAGTGATGCAGCAGCACAATTACGTACCGGCCCCGCTCAATCGCCGCCGCGGTCCGAAGGCCCACCTGCCCGAGCAGCGGCGCATCGGCGTCTGGTTCGTCGGTGCCCGCGCCAACAACCCCAGTCTGAACTGGTTTCAGGACCAGTTGCTGCAGGTGCAGTCGACCGATCCCCGTTACCGCGTCGATCTGCGGGTGCTCTTCTCCAACAACCCGGGTGAACTCCCGCGCAACCTCGCCAACGAACATCTCGACGGCATCATCATCCAAGGCATGGAGCCGACGGCGGGGTGCCTCGCCCAGCTGCGCGGGACGCCGCATGTCTGGTTCATGACGCGCCGCTCCGCTGCCTACCCCGGCGATTACGTGGAGCCCAACAACGAGGAAAACGGCCACATGGCCGCCGATTACCTGAAGGAGCGCGGCCACAAGGTCGTCGCTGTCATCTCCACCGACCCGGATTACAGCGCCATCGTCCGCCGCAACGAGGCCTTCATCGCCCGGGCCAATGAGATCGGTCTCACGGTTCACGCCGTGCTCGGCCAGGCCAATCCCGGCGGGACCAACTACCTCGAGATCGCGCCCCTGCACGGGGAAAGCGCCACCCTCGCCAGCCGCCTGCTGGAATGCACCCCGCGGGCCACCGGTCTCTACATACCGGTCGACCATTTCTGCGGCTCCTTCTTCCGGGCCCTCCGCGAGGCCGGCAAGAAGCCCGGCCGCGACATCGAGGCCATCCTGGGCAACTACAATCCCATGATCTACCATAACCTCGACCACTCCCCCGCCGCCATCGACATCAACCTGCCCATGCTGGTCCGCAAGGTCGTCGACCACCTCCTGTGGCGCATCGAGAA
>JBDKHE010000532.1:0-9383 GCA_039797805.1 Verrucomicrobiota bacterium | reverse complement strand
GCTGCGCTACCCGCGCGTCGAGGAGGCCAAGCAGGTCGTGCGCGACGGCCTGATCAAGTTCTACCCGGAGCGCTGGACCAAGGTGTACCTCAACTGGCTCGACGGCATCCAGGACTGGTGCATCAGCCGCCAGCTCTGGTGGGGCCACCGCATTCCCGTCTGGTACGCCAAGGGGCTCGACAAGGAGCAGCTCACCGAGGCCGACCTGTCCGACCCGAAGAAGGTCCACGTGTCCCTCGAGGGACCGGCCGACAAGGACAACTGGGTGCAGGAGGATGACGTCCTCGACACCTGGGCTTCGTCGTGGCTCTGGCCCTTCGCCACGCTCGGCTGGCCCGATCAGGCGGCGATGGACAAGGCGGGTTTCGACTATTTCTACCCGACCACGACCCTCGTCACCGGACCGGACATCATCTTCTTCTGGGTGGCGCGCATGATCATGGCCGGACTGGAGTTTGTCCGCCCGGGCGAACCGGTGGAGCGGCGCATACCGTTCAAGCATGTCTATTTCACCGGCATCATCCGCGACCAACAGGGCCGCAAGATGTCGAAGTCGCTGGGCAACTCGCCCGACCCGCTCGACCTGATCGCCAAATACGGGGCGGACGGGCTGCGCTTCGGCATCGTGTCCATCGCGCCCCAAGGCCAGGACATCCGCTTCCAGGAGGACCGGATCGAGAGCGGGCGCGGGTTCTGCAACAAGCTCTGGAACGCCTGCCGCTTCCGCCAGATGAGCGGCGACATGGCCGACAACTCCTCGCTGGCAGCCATACTCGCCCGCATCGATCCGGCGAAATTTGACGTGGATGACCATGCCATTTTGGACCGTCTGCTGGCGACCACGCGCGAAGTCGACCGGTGTTTCACCGAATTTGAATTCAGCGCAGCGGTGCAGGCTTTGTACGGATTCTTCTGGAATGATTTCTGCGACTGGTATGTGGAGGTTTCCAAGGCGAAGCTCCAGGACCCGGCGACGAAGGACAACTGTCTCGCCATCCAGGATTTCGTGCTGCGCCAGACCATCCTGCAGCTCCATCCCGTCATTCCCTTCATCACGGAAGAGCTCTGGCACCTGCTGGGCTATGGAGCTGAGGGCACTTTCCTGATGCGCGACACCGCCTTGGAAAACTCATCGCAGCTGGCCGGGCATGGCTTGAAGATCGACCCGGCCGCGGCGGCGCAAGTGGCGCAGTTGAAGGCCGTGGTCACCCAGGTTCGCGCCTTCAAGGCCGAGCAGGGCGAGGCCTCCAGCAAGGTTTCTGAATTCGTCATCGAGGCTGGCGACGCCCACTGGGCCCTGCTGGAAGCCAACCAGGCGAAGCTCTCCCGCATGCTGGGCGCGGCCTCGCTCACGCGCGGACCGATGTCGCCCAACGCACCGGCCATCGTGACGGCCTTCGGTTCATGGAATCTCATCAAGAAGCTGCAGGGCGATCCCGCAGTGGAAAAGGCCCGGCTGATGAAGGAGATTGAGGCCATGAAAAAGCATGTCGCCGGTACGCAGGCCCGACTCAGCAACGAGGCCTTCGTCAGCAAGGCCCCGCCGGCCGTCCTCGAAGGGGCCCGGAAACAGCTCGCCGACCAGCAGGCCAGGCAGGCCGAACTGGAGCGCTTGCTGGCCGCGCTGGGTTAACCCCGGCTTGCCTGCCTCCGGAACATCCCTCTAGCTCATTCCTTTCATGAAAAAAGCACTGATCACCGGCATCACAGGGCAGGACGGCTCCTATCTCGCGGAACTCCTGCTCGCCAAGGGGTACGAGGTCCACGGCATCATCCGCCGCGCCTCGACCTTCAATACCAGCCGGATTGATCACCTCTATCGCGACCCGCACATCAACGGCGTGAAACTCTTCCTGCACTACGGTGACCTCGCCGACTCCGTGCAGATGGTGAAATTACTCTACGAGCTCCAACCTGACGAAATCTACAACCTTGGCGCGCAGTCCCATGTGCGCGTTTCCTTCGACATCCCGGAATACACGGGCGATGTGGTCGGGCTGGGCGCCGTGCGTATCCTCGAGGCGATCCGCGAGGCGGGTCTCGTGAAAAAGTGCCGCTTCTACCAGGCGTCCTCCTCCGAGATGTTCGGCAAGGTCCAGCAGGTTCCCCAGACCGAGGACACGCCCTTCTGGCCGCGTTCGCCGTACGGTTGCGCCAAGATGTACGCCCATTGGCTGACGGTGAACTACCGGGAAAGCTACAACCTGCACGCTTCCAGCGGCATTCTTTTCAACCACGAGAGCCCGCGCCGCGGTGAAACATTCGTCACCCGCAAGATCACCCGCGCCGCCACCCGCATCAAGCTGGGGCTGCAGGACGCGCTCTACATGGGTAATCTCGACGCCCAACGTGACTGGGGCTACGCCAAGGAATACGTGGAGATGATGTGGGTCATGCTGCAGCAGGACAAACCGGACGACTATGTGGTCGCCACCAACGAGACGCACACGGTCAAGGAATTCATCCAGGAAACCTTTGCCCTGCTGGACCTCGACTGGGAGAAATACGTCAAATACGACGCCCGTTACGAGCGTCCGGCCGAAGTCGAGCTGCTCATCGGCAATCCCGCCAAGGCCAAGCGCCAGCTCGGCTGGGAGCCCAAGGTGAAGTTCAAGGAACTGGTGAAGATCATGACTGAGTCCGACCTTCAGCTGGCCAAGCGCGAGGCGCAGATTGCACAGCTCGGCGAACCGACCAAGTCACCGTTCGCATGAAACTGTTCATCGCCGGACACAACGGCATGGTCGGCGGCGCCCTCGTGCGACGCTTCTCCGCCGAGCCGGGCATCAGTCTGGTGCTGCGGACCCGGCACGAACTTGACCTGACCAGCCAGGCGGCGGTCTCGGCATTCTATGCGGCGGAAAGGCCCGATGTCGTCATCATGGCCGCGGCCAAAGTGGGGGGCATCCATGCCAACAACACCTACCCGGCCGACTTCCTTTTCGACAATCTCGCCATCGCGGCCAACACGATCCACGGCGCCTACGCGGCTGGCGTGAAGCGCCTGCTCTTCCTCGGGAGTTCCTGCATCTACCCGAAGCTGGCACCGCAGCCGATGCCCGAAAGCTGCCTGCTCACCGGCCCGCTGGAACCGACCAATGAGGCCTACGCCATCGCCAAGATCGCGGGCCTGAAGCTGTGCGAGTACTACCGCAAGCAGCACGGCGTGCTCTACCACTCCGCGATGCCGACCAACCTCTATGGTCCGGGCGACAATTATCATCCGCAGAATTCCCACGTTTTGCCGGGACTGATCGGCCGCTTCCACCAGGCGCGGGAAGCCGGACAAGCCGAGGTCGTGGCCTGGGGCACCGGGTCGCCGAAGCGTGAATTCCTCCATGTGGACGAGCTGGCCGATGCCTGTGCCTTCCTGCTCCGGCAGGACAATCCCCCCGACCTGATCAACATCGGCACCGGGACCGATGTGACGATTCGCGAGCTCACCGAACTGGTGGCCCAGGTGATTGGATTCAAGGGCCGCATTACTTGGGACGCGACCAAGCCTGACGGCACGCCGCGAAAACTGATGGATGTTTCCCGCCTCAAAGCCTTGGGCTGGACCGCCCGGATCGGCCTGCGCGAGGGCGTGGAGAAGACCTATGCCGCCTTTTTGGCGGAAAAGGCCTCCGGTCGGTTGCGGGCCTGAAAGGATTCCGTCTGATTATCGGCCGGAAGCGAAGGGGCAGGGTGAGTTATTAACCCGCCGCCCGCCTTGCAAGACGTTGACGCGGGCCGGCCAACCCTCCATTCTTCAACTGTTAACGAGTTCCTGTTCGCACACCATAATCCATCGTTCCATGTCCACCACAGAAACACCGCCGCCTGTCGCAGGCACCACCGAGGACCGCACCGTCGCCATCCTCGCTTACATCACCATCATCGGATTCATCATCGCGATTGTCATGCACAGCAGCAAAAAGACCGCCATCGGTACTTATCACCTGCGCCAGTGTCTAGGTCTGTTCATCACCGGTTTCGTGGCCTCTTTTCTGATGGTCATTCCCGTCCTCGGCTGGATCGCGTTCCCGATTGTGATGATTGGCTTGTTTGTGTTCTGGGTCATGGGCCTGATCGCCGCGGTCAACGGCCAGCAAAAGCCGATGCCATTGGTGGGTGAGCATTACCAGAAATGGTTCGCGGGCGCCTTTGCCTGAGGCCTACGCGCAACCCCCGACTCTCAAGCCGTCCGGATCGCCGGACGGCTTTTTTATTTCCGGCCCGTGGGTCGAGTCGCTGTCGTCAGTCCGGCGTTTTGGCCATGGCCAGCGGAGAGACCCGAGTTTCCGCTTGCGGCGCGCGTCCGGGTGCCAAGGGTGAAGGCGTCCATGATCGCACCCGAAACCTTTTCCCACCTTGAGAACCTAAAGAAGCGCGCCGGCTACTTATGGAGGTTTCTTTGACGTCGAACAAAAGCAGCGCGAGATAGAGGCGATGGAGGCGCAGATGGGCGCTCCGGATTTCTGGAACGCCAACGAGCGGGCCCAGAAACACATCAGCAAGCTCAATGGGCTGAAGAAGACCATCAACGGGCTCGTGGCCTTCAACAAGAAGCTCGACGATGCCGCCGTCATGGTCGAGTTGGTCGAGGCGGCGGACGCCTCCGAGCGGGAAGCCTATGCCAAGGAGCTCGACTCCTCGGTCACCGCGATGGTCGAGGAACTCGACAAGCTCGAAATCTCCTCGTTCCTCACCGGCCAGTTTGACCGCAACAACGCCATTTTCAGCATCCAGGCGGGTGCCGGCGGCACCGAATCCAACGACTGGGCTGACATCCTGTTCCGCATGTACTCCCGCTGGTGCGAGCGCCGCGGGTTTGAGGTCGAACTGATGGACGTCCAGCCGGGCGACCAGGCCGGCATTTCCAAGGCCACTATTCTGATCAAGGGCGAAAATGCCTACGGCTACGCCAAGGCCGAGCGCGGTGTGCACCGCCTGGTGCGCATCAGCCCGTTCGACTCCAACAAGCGCCGGCACACCTCCTTCTGCGCGGTGGACGTCATCGCCGAGATCACCGAGGACATCGACATCGAGATTCCAGAAAGCGAAATCCGGGTGGATGTCTATCGCTCCTCCGGCAAGGGCGGCCAGGGCGTCAACACCACCGACTCGGCCGTGCGCCTGACGCACATCCCGACCGGCACCGTGGTCGTCTGCCAAAACGAACGTTCCCAGATCAAGAACCGCGCCAGTGCGCTGAACGTGCTCAAGGCCCGCCTCTACGAGAAGAAACTCGATGAGCAGCGCAGTGAGATGGAAAAATTCTACGGTGAAAAAGGTGAGATCGGCTTCGGCTCGCAGATCCGCAGCTACGTGCTCCAGCCGTATCAGATGGTGAAGGATCTGCGCACCGGGGTCAGCACCAGCGACACGCAGGGCGTGCTCGACGGCGATCTTGACCGCTTCATCACCGGCTGGCTGCGCGCCGGTTGCCCGCGTCATCGCAACAAGGACATCCAGATGGATGACTAAGCCCGGGCAACGGGTGACCGCCGCCGGATGACGGTTTGAGTTTTCCGGTCCGCTGGGTTCTGTCTGCCGTCCCCGTCATTCGGTCCTCCGATTTCCATGTCCGACCTCGCCTACGAAACCATCCGGACCGCCCTCGCGGGGCAGTCGTTGTTTGAGGACAAGACCTGGCAGCTCTCGCCGCAGGCCTGGCCGCTGACGCCGGAGCAGGTGCGGGAACTGGAACAGATCGGCACCGCGTGTCTGGAATTCCATCAGGCGCTGGAAACGCTCTACCTGCGTTCGGTCGCGGGCAAGAACCTGCTGCGCAACAAGCCCCTGCTGACTCCCTGGGTGGCCGACTATCTGGACCGGGGCAAGCCGGCAGAACTCGTCGCCCACGCGCGCGACCCCAAGAACCGGGGCGCTTTCCCCACGGTGTTGCGGCCCGACCTGTTGCTGACCGACGAGGGTTTTGCGCTGACCGAGCTGGATTCCGTCCCGGGAGGCATCGGGCTCACCGCCTACCTCAACCGCCTCTACGGTGGGGCGGATGAATCCGTCTTGGGCCGGAACGACCTGATGGTGGAGAATTTTCACCAGTCCCTCGCCGCCCTGCGTCCGGGCGTGCGCAATCCCCTGATCGCCATTCTCGTCAGCGACGAAGCCGCGACCTACCGCCCGGAGATGCAATGGCTGGCCGAGCAGTTGCAACGGTTGGGCCGGCGCGTGTTCTGCATGCGTCCCGAGGATGTCTTCCCGTTGGGCGGCGAACTCTTTTTCAATGTGGACGGCACGCCGGAGAAGATCGACGTGATCTACCGTTTCTTCGAGCTGTTCGACTGGGCCAATGTTAAGATCCGTCGGGAGATCCTGGAATCCTGGGGCAACGGCAGCGTGGCCATCGCCCCGCCGATGCGCCATTTCCAAGAGGAAAAGCTCACGCTGGCGTTGTTTCACCATCACCTGTTGCGCGAGTACTGGGCCGAGACGCTCGGGGGGCGCACGTTGAAGCTGCTGCAAAAACTGATTCCGCGTTCCTGGGTCATGGATCCGGCGCCGCTGCCTCCCGGGGCGGTGATCGACGGTCCCGGCCTCGGCGGGCGCATGCTGAACGACTGGCGCGAGTTATCGGGCGCTTCGCAAAAGGAACGGGATCTGATCATCAAGATCAGCGGCTTTCACGAGACCGCCTGGGGCGCGCGCAGCGTCGTACTCGGCAGCGATTGTTCGCGTGATGAATGGCAGGCCGGGGTGGACCAGGCCTTGCGGCTCGCGCCCACCAACCTGCATCTCCTGCAGGAGTATCGGAAACCGAAACGCATCGCGCATCCTCTCTTTGCCAGCGAGACGGCGGGCTCGCCGGTTGTCGCCGCGAGCAAGGACGGCCGGCTCCGGTTGTGCCCGTATTACTTCGTCGTCGGGGGCAAGGCGCAGCTCTCCGGCGCGCTCGCCACATTCTGTCCGCCCGACAAGAAAATCATCCATGGCATGACCGATGCAGCCTTGCTCCCCTGCAAGCTTTTATCCTTAAGTTGATCCGTGCGTAACCATCCCCTCTTGAGGAGGATCAACTCCACCGTAAGAACAGGCATATTGGCGGGAACCGTGGTGATGCTGGGACCTGTCTGGTCCGAGCCATCGCCGGACATCCAGACCATGCTCAGCCGCGCTGCGGCCGGCGATGTCGAGTTGCAGAACGCCCTGGGCAACGCCTACAGCAGCGGCACCGCCGGAGTGGCCCAGAACTTTGCCGAGGCCCTGAAGTGGTACCGCAAGGCGGCGGAAAGAGGCTACGCGCCGGCGCAGTTCAATGTCGGCCTGAGCCACGAGCTCGGCCGCGGCGTTCCGGTTGATGCGGAGTCCGCTTTCAAGTATTATCTGGTCGCCGCGGAGCAGGGCTACGCGCCCGCCCAGTTCAATGTGGGCAACATGTATGCCTCCGGCCGGGGTGTCGGGCAGGATTATTTCGAGGCCAACCTCTGGTTCAAACAGGCCGCGGACAACGGCGTGGTGGAGGCCGTGTTCAATCTCGGTTTCGCCTACGAGGCAGGCAACGGCGTCAAGGCCGACCTGGCGCAGGCCGCCCGCTGGTACAAGCAGGCCGCCGAGCGCGGCTATGCCCGGGCCCAGTACAACCTCGCCCTGTTGCTCGAGGACGGGCGTGGCGTGAACAAGGATCCGGTTGCGGCCGCGGCCTATTACCGGGCGGCGGCGGAGCAGGGGTTTGCGCCGGCGCAGGTCAACTACGGCCTGATCCTTTCCGAAGGTCGGCCCGGGGTGGCGGCCGATCCGGTCGAGGCCTATGTCTGGCTCAGCCGGGCAGCCCAGTCGGGCAAGGGCCTCGAGGCCAGGGCCGCGCTCGCGCGCCGTCTGGATGCCGGGCAGATTGCCGCCGCCAACCGCCAGTTGTCCGGGAGTTTGCCGGCCAATCCGCCGGTGTCGTCGCTGCCCAGCGTCGAACTGGCCACCAATGGTCCGGCCAACGCCAGCCAGGCGGCCCCGGCCTCCGGCTCCCTGGTCGATCAACTTCGGGAACAAAGCCGTCGACTGGCGGCCGAGGTCGAATCCTTGCATGCGGAAAACGCCGCCGCCGCGCGTCAGGTCGCCTTCCTGACCACCCAGGCGAAGGATCTGCAGCAGGAGCTTTCCCAGCAACGTGCCGCCGGCGGCTCAGCCGCCTCGGTTGTGTCATCCGGCGCCCGCGAGCTTCAGGCTGAACTGGTCGCGCTCCAGGAACGGGTGCGCCAGGCTGAGCAACAGCGGGCCGCCCTCGCGCAGGCCAATCAGCGCCTGCAGGAGGAAAATGCCGCGCTCACGTCCCGGGGAGGCGACAAGGAGTCTGGACCTGCCGCCGTGACGCTGGCCAACCTGCAGCGCGACAACGCGCGCCTGAATGACGAGGTCAAGCGCTCGACCGTGGAAATGCTGGCGCTGAACAGCCAGCTGCGGGCCTTGCGCGCCCAAGTCCCGGCCGCGACCGAGGCGGCACCGGCCGCGGACCGGGTGGCCGCGCTGCAACAGCAGCTGGAGGCCCTGCAGAGCGAAAAGGCCGCGACCGAGCAGTGGTCCCAGTCGCTGGAGAAAACCTTGAATGAAAAGACCGCGATGTCGGTACGTTTGGAAACCGACACCGCCGGGTTGCGTCAGGAGAAAGCGGTCTTGGAACAGCAGCTGCGGGATCGGGACCAGGGGCTCGCCCGCCTGGCTGACGAAAACAAGACGCTGCTTGCCCGGGCCTCGCGCGCCGAGGATCAGTTGAAGATGTCTGCCAGCGCGCCGGTGGAGCCGAAGGACACCGACACCCTGCGGCGGCTCGAGTCGACCGAAAGGGACCTGTCGGAACAGAAGCAGGCCAATGCCGAGCTGCAGCGTCGTCTCGCCGCCGTGCAAGGCGATTTGTCCAACCTCCAGACCTTGCGGGAAGCCCTGGTCCAGGCGAACAGCCGGGTTGATGAACAGAAACGCGAGCTCGCGAGCCTGCGAGCGCAGGGTGATAAACCCGGCAATGGTCTGGCCGACCTGCAGCGCCAGCTCGCCGATTCCAATCGGGCCTTGGAGACGAGTGGAAAATCGGTGGCGGAACTGACCGCCCTCAACGACAAGCTCGAAACCGAGCTGGCGGCGGCCAACAAGAATTCAAGCGAGGCCCGGCAGCTGCGGGATGAGCTGGCCAAGGTCCGGCGCGATGCGGCCGACGCCGTCGCCTTGCGCGAGGAGAATGTTCGCCTGCGCCGCGAGGTCGCCGATGCCGGTGCGGTGCGCACCAAGGCGGAGCAGGGCACGCGGGACAGCGAACAGCTGGTTGCCGGTCTGGTGGCCAGCCGGCGCGACCTTGGCGTCGCTCAAGGCCGGATCAGCGAGCTGGAAAAACAGATGGCCGACGCGACGACGGTCCGCACGCGCACGGGGGACACCGGTCTCGCTTTGCAGGCTGA
>JBDKHE010000531.1:0-7051 GCA_039797805.1 Verrucomicrobiota bacterium | reverse complement strand
CCGAAAATGGTCTCGGCGTTGCGGCGCTTGAGGGAGAAGAGGATGCTGGCGGCCTTGAGGTCGGGGGTCAGGCCGTGGAAGAGTTTCTTGGGCTTCACCTGTCCGGCCATGAGGGCATAGCCGGCGCCGAAAGTCTTGAGGGAATCCAACATCTTGCCGATCTGCCCGACATTGAGCGAAACCCTTTCGTTGGCAGGGAACGATTCGATGAGACCCGGCTCCGTTTCGTCGTCCATGGCGACCAACCGGAGGGGTACACCGGCTGACCGGGCGTTTGCCGCTGTGATCACCGGATACTGGCCACGTCCAGCAATCAACACCACCGGACGGCGGGGATCAAACGTGGGAGGGAGAAAGGCGGAGGGCATGGGCAAGCGCCTGACTACGGACTATGGACGCTGGGACGACAATACCGGACTGCGCGCCCGGCGGATTCATCCGTTACTCCGGGGCAAATGCCACTGCTACGATTGGGAGCCGTAGTACTTCTTGTAGCTGCGATAGTAGCGGTAATTGCTGTAGTACTCGATCCGGCGAGGGGAAAGGCCGTTCAGCACAATGCCCAGGAGTTCGTTTTTGCTCTCCTTGAGCTGCTTGATGTAGAGTCGGATGTGCTTCCGGTAAGCCCGGTTGAAGCGGCAAACATAGATGACCTCGTCGGTGCGCTCGGAGATGAGCAGGGAGTCGGTCACGGCGCCCATGGGCGGGGAATCCACCACGATGAGGTCGAAATGCTGTTTCATGGCCTCGAGGAACTGGCCAAAGACCGGCTTTTCGAGGAGTTCGGTCGGGCTCTTGGAGCGTCCGCCAGAACGGAGCAGGTAAAGGTTTTCCTCGGCCTTGGTGAGCCCCAGATGAGGGTCGGTGAAGGGATCGGCCGGGATGGTGGCTCCCGCTTCAAACCAGGCGATCAGGCCGGCGTCATTGGTCAGCTGGAAATGACGGTGGAGCATCGGGCGCCGCATGTCGCAGTCGATGATGAGCACACGTTTGCCGTGGCGGGCAAAAGATGCGGCCAGGTTGCAACTGATCATCGTCTTGCCTTCACCCGGGATCGTGCTGGTGACCAGAATCGACTTGGGGAAATCGAGTTTGGACTGGATCTTCACGGCGCTGTAAACGCTCAGGAAGGCTTCTGATCCGGGAGAGGTCTTGTTGCTGTTGACGAGCGAATGTTTCTCGGTGTCGGGAATATCTCCCAATTCAGGAATGATGCCCAGCAAGTGGGCGCCGATGAATCCCTCGATGTCCCAGGCGCTCTTGACGCGATCGTCGATGAAGCTGAGGCCCACGGCGACGGCGGCGAATACGATGAAGCCCAGGCCGAGGCTGGTCTTGATGATGTTGCGCAGATTGGGGGTGTAGGGCGCGCCGGCGGGCAGGGCGCGATCCAGCGGCTTGACCGGGATGTTCTCGAGATTCTTCGAGTTCGTGGTCTGGTTGAGGCGGTCGAGAATCTGGATGTAGTTGGTCTTGGCGACCTGGGCCTGGTTCTCGAGGCTCTTGAATTCGATGGAAAGTTCACCAAGGCGCAGCTGTTCCTTTTCGGCCTCCTTGTATTCCTTGGCATAGGAAGCCTCCGTTTCCTTGAGCTTGTCGAGCTGAGCCCGGAGCGCGTTGATGGATTGGGCGATGTCCACCTTGATCTGGGCTGTGACCACTTCGATCGAGTTGGCGACATTGATCATCTTGGGGTGCCGCTCCAGATAGCGTTCGCTGAGAATGGACTGCTGGTTCTGCAGGTCGGTCAGCTGGTTCTTGAGCGCGGCGATGTTGCCGTAGGACGAGATGTAGCCGATATCGAGCAGGTTGCCGCCGGACTGTTGCATACGCTCAATCTGGCCGAAGAGGTTTTCGATATTGATGCGGGCGCTGCGGGCCTCGGTGAGGCTGGTATTGTAGCCCCGGAGCCGGTCGCCAATGATGTTGATGCTGTTGTCGAACGAGACCAGGTTGTGCTTGCGGCGATATTCCTGCAGGCGGGTCTCCGCGGCCTCGGATTCGCGACGCAGGGTCTCGGCGCGCGCCTTGAGGAAATCAGCGGCGTATTCGTTCTTCCCGCCCACGTTCTGCAGAAGGTAGGACATGAACTGGTCCACATAGCGGTTTGCCAATATGGCCGCTCCCTCGGGGTCGCGGTTGGTCACCGTGATGTTGATGAGAAAACTGTTGCGGATGGACTGGGGCGACATGCTGCCGAGCAGCTCGCCGGCGGGGGGCGGACTGGCGCCCGGGACAAGCTCGGCGAGATAGGGACGCTGGAGAATCTTGATTTCCTCGGTGGTGAGCGACTGCGAAACCATGGTGCGCAGCTTGTTGCTCGTGAGGATCTGGATGTAGGTGTTGAGGTCGATGTCGTTGCGGACGGAGGTATCGACGACCTGTTCGCTGATGACGACGCGTTCGGGGCGCTCAAACTGCATCGTCGCGGTGCTGGAATACATCGGTGTCTCCTGCGCCTTGTAATAGCCGACCGAGAGCGAAACCAGCAGGGCGACCGGGAGGGCGATCCAGAGGCGCTCGCGGAGGATGATGTAGTAGTCGCGCAGGGTCTTCCTCTCGGTCACATGGCTCTCGTTGCCATGGAGCGATGCAGCTCCGGCCTTGGACGAAGCGGCATGGGGAGGGAAATCCGGAGGGGGCATTGGGGCGTCTTAGATCAGGCGTTCCGGGACATAAACAATGTCCCCGGGTTGGAGCAACATGGTGGAATCATCGGACTTACTGTCTTTCTTGCCCTTGATTACACTATCGACGTCCACTGTGAAGACTTTCTTGGCGCCGTCGGGCATGATGCGGGTCACGGTGACGGCGGAACCCTTGCCGATGTCGTCGATGCCGCCTGCCTTGGTCACCAGTTCCACAACGGTCAGGGTCGATTCGATGGGCAGGGTGTAGTCACCGGCATTGCGAATGCGGCCCTGGATGGAGACGATCCGAGGGGCGTATTCCTCAACGCTGACGGTCACCTGGGGATTGCGGAGAAACCGGCCGGCCTTGTAGGCGTTCTCAATGGCGGTCTGGGCTTCGTTCACGGTCATGCCACCGATGGCGATTTCCCCGATCAGGTTCAGGTTGACCCGACCCCGGGCATCAATGCGGGAAAGGCTGGTGAGGTCGTCCTCTTGATAGACCACGATCCGGACCTTGTCAGCCAGGGTAAGGGTGTGGATATAGCTTTTCTTTTCCGAGTTCTGGGCGGAAGACACGGCGAACCCGGCGAACAGCAGCGCGAAGAGAACTGGGAGGCGGGTTGTTTTCATGGCGGGGCTCAATAGCGGGTGGAGATATCGAGGGAGAATCCTTTGTTATCAAAATCGGCGTAGTTCAGGGAGGACCAATTCTTCACGTACGAAAAGCTGGCGCCCATCTGGAAGTGTTCGTTCATCTGGTAGCGGATTCCGGTGTCACAGCCGAAGAAGGTGTCATGGCGATCCGCCACATCATTCAGGAATTTGTTGCGGCCGCCGGAGACCCCGGCGTTCAAGAAGATTTTGCGGTTGAGGGTGTAGTCCGCATTGAGCGCCACGCTCGTGGTGTCGACGGACGCGCCGGTGGCGATGGTGCTGAAATCACGGGCAGCCTGCAGGCGCAACATCAGCTTGCGGGTGATCGGCCAGCTGACTCCCGCCGAAGCATTGAGTTGCTCGAATTGACCGCTGCCGGCTTTGCTGAGTTTGCGGATCTGGTAGCCGACGCGGACGTTGCCGGTGAGTTTGGAAAAGAGCCCGCCGGTGGCACCCACATTGAACCAATGGTCCTGACTGTTCTGATCAAGGCTGGTGGTGGCCAAACGAATGCGGTAACCCGCAAACAAATCCAGCTTGGAGGTGTAGACGTAGTAAAGGTCCACGCCCTGGGTGAAATCCGTGTAGTCGACGAGGCCCTGGACGTTTCCGTAGGAGCGATGCAGATAACCGGTGTCGGAGGTGATGTAGAATTTCTGGCTGAGCGGGTAACGCAGCGTCAGCGAGACCGGATAATTCCAAGGATTGGTCCGCAGATTGACCGCGCTGTCGGCCCGCGACTCCCGGTAGGCAGCCAGCTTGAACGAGCCGGTGGTGCGGCCCTCGGCCTTGATGAAGGAGATCGTGAAACTGGGGTTGACCGTGCTCTGATCATTGAACTCCCGATAGCGCAGGAAGTCGAACTTCAGGGTTGAATCGACGGCGATGATTCCCGCGCGGCGTTTCCAATCGGCGCCGGCCTGCGCGGTGACCGTGGAGTCGCCGCGGCCGTCACGCTCAGAGAAGATGTTGCTGCTGTAGCCGAAGGTTACTCCGCCGAAGACAAAGATCTGGTTGCGGGTGCCGTCGATATTAAGAAGGGCGCTGACCGGGGCGACTCCGAGCAGGAGTGTCGCCAACAGAAGGAGCGGGGTGCGGGTGGAGCGGAGCAATTGGGGCATGAGGGTCAGGTACCGGGCAGGCGATCAGGACTGATCACGATATTGTTCGGCGGGTTCGCGGGCACCGTCGGCTGGGCGACGATCTGCTGGTCGCTGGCCGCGGCGCCGGCGGCCTCATTGTCGCCGGCGGCATCAGCCCCGTTGGCGGCCGTGCCAGCTTCCTCACCGGAACGCAGGCCTTCCTCGGCCTTGCGCTGAATGATCCCAAAAGTAACCGAGCGGCGGGCGTTGCAGGCCATTTCCACCCGGCGGTCCGCCACGGCCATCTCCTCGCGCGTCATGGGCTGGATGGTGATCTGCGGAGACTGTCCGTTGATCGCAGGCGGTCGAATGATGGCGCGCTCGCCGGCGCGGAGGACCTGACCACCGATGTCCTTTTCACCGGCGCGGACGGTAATGTCGCCCTCCAGCAGATCGACGATGGTGCCGTCCGGCGTCGACTCGATGGCGACCTTGCCACCGCGGATGGTGATGGCGGCGAACGGCGTGGTGTACAGCATCGAGCTGCCGGAAATCAGCTGGTTCGTGCAGATGCCAATCGCGCCGTAAGAAAGGGCGATATTGCTGTGCGACACGGAGGGTTCGTGGCTCGATCCCAAGGTGTTGTTGGGGTCGGGCGCAAAGGGAGCCTGTGTAAACCGGCTGATTTCAACCCGGGTGCTCTCGTCGACAAAAAGGCCGGTGCCGTTGGAGTACACCAAGGCGTCATGGGATTTCGCCTTCGTCTGGATGATGGTGCCAGGCGCATCAAAGGCCGTCGCCTGTTGGGCTGTATAAATTTTGTCGCCGTTCTGGATCTGCGTCTCGCCCTTGGTCTCGGCCAGAAAGATCTTACTGGTCGGTCCCTTGGCCCGGGCGGGCGAGGCTGGAGATGCTGAATCGGCGGCCGATGCCACCGAGGCCGCAAGTGCGGCGAGAATCAGGCAGGACAGGAGGGTTTTCATGAGGTATGAAAAGACGGGCGATGGTTGTACTACGGCTGGAGGGAGCCGTAATTGAATTTCCCGGATTTTACTAGGGTGAATCACCTATTTCAAGTGCATTTGTCCTGATCCATACCTAATCGTCTAAATGCCTAAACAATAAGGTTTATCAACCTTCCTTTTACGTAAATAGTTCTCCTAATGGTCTTTTCAGCCAAATGCGGAGCCACTTTGGGGTGAGCGCCGGCCAAGGTGGTCAATTCCGCTTCCGTTACATCGGGGGCGACGGAGACATCGCCCCGATGTTTGCCGTTCACTTGGATGACGATCGTGATGGTGGCCGAGACGAGTTTGGCCGCATCGAAGGCCGGCCAACCGCCGGACATCACTGAGCCGGTTTCACCGAGTCGGGCCCAAAGTTCCTCGGCCAGATGCGGTGCCATCGGAGCCAGCAAGCGGATCAGGTCGAGCATAACCGGGCGCGGCAGGGTCGGTTCCTTCTGCAGCGTGTTGACCAGAATCATGAGCTGAGAGATGGCGGTGTTGAAGCGCAGCTGTTCGTAATCCTCGCCAACCTTCTTGATCGTCTCGTGCAGCACCTTCTCGGCGTCGGCCGACAGGGCGCCGGTGGCCACGATGCGGGGATTGATGGCGCCTTCGGGATCGAGGCACTCGCGCCAGACCTTCTTGAGGAAACGGTGCACGCCCTCGATGCCCTTGGGATTCCAGGGTTTCATCGCCTCGAGCGGCCCGAGGAACATCAGGTAGAGGCGCAGGGAGTCGGCGCCATACTCGCGGATGATGTCGTCGGGATTCACCACGTTGCCGCGGCTCTTGGACATCTTGACGCCGTCCTCGCCGAGGATGATGCCCTGGTGAAAGAGCTTGGTGAACGGTTCGCTCTGCGGGACCACGCCGAGATCAAACAGGACTTTGTGCCAGAAACGGGCGTAGAGCAGATGCAGCACGGCGTGCTCGGCGCCACCGACGTAGAGATCGGGCACGCCCCAATACTTCAACGCTTCCGGGCTGGCGATGGCGTTGGCATTTTGCGGATCGAGGTAGCGCAGGTAGTACCAGCACGAACCGGCCCACTGCGGCATGGTGTTGGTCTCGCGGCGGGCGCGGACCCACGCGTCGCCCGACGGCCGGGCCGAAGAGGCGGGAACGCTGGCGCCGGTCTGGACATTGAACCAGACCTCGAGCCAGTCGGTGACGTTGGCCAAGGGACTTTCTCCCGTGCCGCTGGGCAGATAGGACTGCACTTCGGGCAACACGAGCGGCAAGGCCACATCGGGAAGCGGCAGCGCGAAATGGGTCACATTGTTCTCGACAAAGGTGACCGGACTGGCGGGCAGGTCGGACCGCAGTGCGGCCGCGGCGCGATAGTCCGTTTCGCTGACCCAAACGATCGGGAACGGTTCACCCCAGTAGCGCTGGCGCGAGAACAACCAGTCGCGCAGCTTGTAGTTGATCGTGGCCTTGCCGATGCCTTTCGCGGCGAGATCGGCGGAGATTTTTTTCTTTGCTTCCGGCCAGGCCAGGCCGTCGTAGCCGGGCGAGTTGATGAGCACGCCGTCGCCGGTGTAAGGCAGGGTGTCGCTGCCGTCGGCCGCGGCGATGACGCGCGGGATGGGCAGGTTGTATTGCCGGGCGAACTCGTAGTCGCGTTCGTCGTGGGCGGGCACGGCCATGATGGCGCCGGTGCCGTAGCCCATGA
>JBDKHE010000530.1:0-6805 GCA_039797805.1 Verrucomicrobiota bacterium | reverse complement strand
GCTTCCAGCTGGTGCAGATGGCGGATGACGACGATCAGCTCCGGTTCCGTGAGCGGTGTCGCGAGAGCGGCAGCGGGACAATCGAGGGCGGCCCGGGCGGTGTCGTGGCTGTTCATCTGCCAGCGCTTGGGTGAGGCTCGAAGCTGGTCCAACGCCGTAACGACCCGGCGCCGGACTTCGTTGAGCTCGCTCAGGGACACGATCACCTCGCCCTCGAGATGATTTTCCAAAGTGCCCAGTTCGAAAGGCGTGCCGCCGAGCCGGCCAAGCTGGTCGCGGAGACGTTCGGTGGATAGAGGCTGCTTGTTGGCTGCACTCAGCGGACTGGTTGAGTCCGCCTGCGCGACATGGCCTTCGTCATCACGTGCGATCACCGTGAGCGGTGTGCCCACATGGCCGTGTACGGAGAGATGCAGCGGGCGGCGGTAGCGCACCTGCTCGCCCTCATAGGACTGGCGGACCCGTCGATCGAGTTCGGGATCATTCGTCTTCCAGAGCAACTGGCCGGGATGGATGCGTTCGAAATTCAAGTCACCCTGTCCAAAACGCAGGGTTGTTTCGCTCTGGCGGGTCTCAACCTGATAGACGCGTCCGCCTTCCTCCTTTTCATCGGGCCGACCCGCGTCGAAGACGATGCCGTCACCCGGTTTGAGCGGAGCCACAAGCTTCAGAGCGACATGGTCGCGACCAACCCTGGTCACTTCGCCGAGAAACACCCCGCGCTTGGTGCCGAACCGGGCGTGCGCAAGCTCCTGATTGTTGATCCCTTTGAACCAGCCGGTGTAGAGGCCGCGGGAAAAGCCCATTTCGAGGTCGTAGCGGGCCGATTGGGGGTCGAACTCAGGGGCACGCGCCCCAGCGCCAGAAGCGGAATCGACCTGAGCTATTGCGGCATCGAGCGCCCGGCGGTAGACGCGGGTGATGTTGGCGACATATTCGGGGCTCTTGAGCCGGCCCTCGATCTTGAGGGAGGCAACTCCGGCACGAATGAGATCAGGCAGGACTTCGAGACCGGAAAGGTCCTGGGGACTGAGCAGGTAGCGGCGGTCCCCGAGTTCGACCTTCGCTCCGTCCGAGACAAGCTCGTAGGGCATACGGCAGGCTTGGGCGCATTCACCGCGATTGGCGGACCTGCCACCGAGCGATTCGCTAGTGAGACACTGGCCGGAATAGGCGACACAGAGGGCGCCATGCACGAAGACCTCGAGTGGCAGGGAGACGGGGGCGGACTGCTGCGCGTCGCGAATGGCCGCGATGTCCTTGAGTGAGTTCTCGCGCGCGAGCACCACCAGATTGGTCCCGAGCTCACGGGCGAAGTCCACGCCGGCGGCGCTCGTGACCGTCATCTGGGTCGACGTGTGAATCGGAAAATCCGGAGAGATGGACCTGATGAGGCGGCAAGCACCGACATCCTGGACTATCGCCGCGTCCACCCCGGCGGCGATGATGGCCCGCAGGTACTCCTCGGCGGCGTTCAGTTCGTCGGCAAAGACCAGCACGTTGAACGTCACGTATCCACGGACTCCGCGCCGGTGGAGGAATTCCATGAGCTTGGGAAGGTCGGCGACGGTGAAGTTTTTTGCCCGCATACGCGCGTTGAAGCGCTCCAGACCGAAATAGACGGCATCCGCCCCGTTTTCCACGGCCGCCCGCACGCAATCCCAGTCTCCGGCGGGAGCCAGGATTTCCGGCCGGGTCGCTAGGACCTGCGGAGGAGGCGGTGACACGATCGTGGAAGCAGGCATGGGTTGGCAGATACGCAGCAAACGGCCGGGGGTGCAAACTTAGGTTGAGGTGTGCCCGGTGAGAAAAGGCGACGTGGTCGTGGGTGTATCGACCGGGCCAACCACGGCCCGAGCCGCCTGGGCAAACAGTTTGGCGCCTTTGCTCAGGTGTCGGCGGCGGTGGCGAATGAGAACGATTTTTCGAGTGAGCGGTGGTCCATCGAGGCGTCGGTAGACGAGGCCCTCCGGTTCGTTCACCGAGCGGGCGCTCCTCGGCAGAATGCTTACCCCGAGGCCGAGTGCGGTAAGGGATTTGAGCGTAGAGAGTTGAGCGCACCGATGAGCCACTTTGGGGCTGAAGGCGTGTTCCTCGCTCAATTGCTCGATCAGTGGGGTGGTAAGGGAGGAAGCGCCGCCGGCCATGATGAAGTTCTGATCACGCAAATCCTTGAGACTCACCTTGGGGGCGGTTGCGAGAGGATGGTTGCTGCTCAACGCGAGCAAGAGTTGTTCAGTGAATAAAGGGACGATCTCGAGCATCGGGTCCGCCAAAGGCATGGAGACCACGCCCCAATCCAGGGCTCCGTCGAGGACGGCCGCGACGAGTGGCGCACGGAAGTCCTCGCGACTGCTGAGTGTGAGGGAGATCTCGTTGGCCTGGCAGTAGGCGACGATAGTGTGTAAAAAGAAATGTGCGACCGTGGGGATAGCGCCGACGGAAACGCGCAAGCCCAGATTAGGATCTTCTTTTATTTCTCTCAGAGTGTTATCGGCTTCCGTGATTATTCGGCGGGCCCGCTCGAGTAGTATCTGTCCTGCGTCAGTGAGGATTGCCCGGCGTCCCATCCGATGAAACAACCTCTGCCCGAACTCTTCCTCGAGGTTTAGGATCTGCTGGCTGAGGGAAGGTTGGGAGACGAAAACCTTACCTGCGGCTTTGGTAAAGTTTCCTGTCTCAGCGACTGCCAAGAAGTAACGCAATTGATATAATTCCATAGGCAAAAACGATCGAAAGCATAGAAACTAAGTATTTAGGCTATTGCAAGCTATGCCGTATAGTAGGGGCGTCACCAAGAACAGGTGCTCAAACCAAACAACCAAACCAACCAAACTTTATGAAAACCAACATCACCCAAGTCGTCACCACCATCCTCGCCACCGCCGTCGTTGCTGGCCTCGGTGGAACCAAAGTCACCGGTGACTATCTGACCGGTATCGCGCTCGCCGTCAGCTACCTCACGGTCGCGGCAGTCGTGGCGATGGCGGTCTCGGATTACCGGGGCAGTCAGCGAGCTTACTTCGCGTAAGCTTTTATCATCTTAATTAAGCGCTAGTGTAACAGAGGCCGGGGGGCAACCTCCGGCCTCTTTTAATGTCTGGATTCGAAGATTGTTCGAAAAGCCCAGACAAGTCCGCCGCTCCATGACGCTCTTTAGGAAACAACCTGAAACCCACGGCATGGAGAACGCTCATGAGCAACTCAACTGGCAGGACTGGATCGAGGCCCATGGACCGCGTTTGCTCCTTTGTGCCCGGCAGTGGACCCGCTCGCTTGCCGATGCGGAGGACGTCCTGCAGGAAGCCTTCGTCCGCTACTGGCGTCACCAGCGTCATCTGCCCGGAGACCCCAAGGCGCTTATTCTCACCTCCATCAAACGGGCGGCTGTTGACCTGGCGCGCAAAGAAGATCGACGGGCGGCCCGGGAAAAGCGGTCTGACATCGGTCTCGACGGCGAAGAACAACTTTTTGCCAGCCTGCCGGGCGAAGGCGATGAGCGGTGCCAAGAGATCGAAATCGCCCTGCAACACCTGCCCGAGGAGCAACGCGAGGTGCTCATGCTCAAGATCTGGCAGGAATTTACGTTCGAGCAGATCGGTCAGGTCCTCGACATATCAGTCAACACCGCCGCTTCGCGCTATCGTTATGCGCTGAATGCGCTGCGCAAGCAACTGGAGCCCCTTTGCCATGGATGACACTCTGCAAAATCTGGAAAATGAACTGAAGCGGCTGCCTGCCCGCAAACCTTCGGCCCGGTTCATGGAATCGCTCCAACGGGAGCTGGGACCGATCGAAAACGCCGTGGCCGCGGTGCGCCCCGTCAGGACTCCAGACCGATCTCGCTGGCGCCGGACCTCGTGGGCCCTGCTGGCCGCCGCGGCCGCAATCGCGATCGTAGCGGTTGTGCAGCTGAATCAAAAAGCGGCCCCGGTAGCGATCGCGCCGGAGGCCAATCTGGCCAGCAATCAGACCGCGGTGGCACCGGCAGAGTCCGTCAATCGCTACGAACCGGTGCGGGCGAGTTCAGTGCTTTACGATCTGCATGAGGAAGGCGTGACCACGCTTCCCGATCAAAGTGAAGGCCGTCAGCTTCGCTACCGCTACGTTGATACCTATACTTGGAAGAATCCCGCCACCAACGCCTCGCTCCGTTGGAGTGTCCCCCGTGATGAAGTCCGGCTCGTACGGGCCAATCTTGATTAACCTATCGTACTCTCATGAATAAAACCTACCCCGCCCGTATCATTCCGCTGCTGTTCATTTGCACCGCCGTGGGATTCGCTGAACCTGTGGTTCAGAAGCAAATCATCGTTCGTCGCGAAGCGCCGCCAGCTGATGGTCCGCGTCTTACCATCAAGAAGGACCAGCCGGGCGCTGAAGAGGCCGAGATGGAAAAAGTGGCTTTTCTCGGAGTGGAAACGATGCCGGTCGATCCAACCGTGGCGGCACAACTCGGCCTGCCGCGTGGCACCGGCGTGGTGGTCCGCAGAGTCGCTGAAGGGAGTCCTACATCCAACCTGCTCCAACCCCACGACATCCTGACCAAGCTGGACGACCAGATTCTCATCAACATGAATCAGCTCAGCGTCTTGGTGCGGAATCACGCGGCGGGAGACGAGGTGAAGCTCACCTATGTTCGCGGAGGCAAGGAATCGACCACCAAGGCCAAGCTCGGCGAGCGGGAAGTCCCCCGCATGGCATGGGAAAACGCCGACGGCGGTCCGGTTATGCGCTTTTTCGGGGACAACGAAATGCCGGGCGGCGCAGGCAAAGTCTTCGGGAATGGGTTTCCTGGCATGCCCCGGCTGCCGCAGACAGAACATGATGACGTCATGCGCGCGATCGGCGGTGAGCGGATGAACTGGTTTGCCCAGCCGAGGGTGCACGTGCTTCGCCGGAAGGGCGGGGCGGGGGCGACGATTCTGGATATTCCGGCCGGCAGCTTCGTGTTCTCAGACGATGCCGGATCCATTGAAGTCAGCGCCAACGGGGGCAAGCGTGAGCTAACGGTCAAGGATGCCGCCGGCAAGGTCACCTTTCAAGGTCCGCTCAACACCCCGGAGGATCGGGCGAAGATTCCGCCCGAAGTGCGGGCGCGCATCGATGACATCGGGGAAGGGGAGTTCGGCGACGAGTCAGGTGAGATCAAGATCGAGACCAAGGTTCTTCAGCCAGGATCCAAGGTGCGGTTTGGCCTGCCGGCGCGCGGCGCCGACGGAAAGACCGGGCCTGAGATGCGTGATCTTTGAGTTTTGTGGCGAGAATAGTAGTCGCCGCAGTGTGTGTGTAGCCATCCTCGGGGCCGTGCGACTCGCGCGGCCCCGATGTTTTTAGCCGACCGGCGGGGGAGCAGAAGGCGCGCTCCGTTTTAGGAACGCCGAGGCGACGAGGGAGATGATCACGCCAAAGAGCACGGCCATGATCGGGGTCATGATGGCCTGGGCGACGGGACTGAGCATGGCCCGGGTGAAACCTTCCGCCTGTTCCATCTGGGTCGCCCCCATGCCGACCTCCTCCCATTTGGCGCGGATGATGGCCATCTGGTAGTCCGCAAACTCCGTGTTCACGAATTTGAAATGGATGAAGGTATAGACCGAGCTCATGAGCCCGCTGATGAGCGAAATGAGGAACCCGGTGAGCACCCCTTTGCCGTAGCTCATCGATTTGTCGGGCGCCTCCTCGCGCGTGGCTTTGATGCCCAGCGAGAGGACGACAATCATGATGATGAACCCCAGCCAATTGAGGTGCTGGCCCACGGCGAGCTTCTCCGTCTGGAAGCCGGTGAAGTACAGGAGCAGGTGAAAGATGGCTCCGACGATAGTGAGGATCAGTGCGTAGGTGAATTTCGTGCCCATGTCCCTAATTTGGGACAGAGGGGAGTCTGATTCAACGCCCGAGTTGACGGACGGTGGGGGCGGGGGATGGACGGTTTAACGGTTGTCCCCATCGAGCACGCGACCCAGGCCGCCGAGCACCGATCCTTCGCCGCGACCGCCGCGTCCGGTCTGAGGCGCGGCGGCGACAATGCGACCGGCCAACCGCGAGAAGGGCAGGGATTGGAGCCAGACTTTGCCCGGACCCCGGAGCGTGGCAAAGAACAGGCCTTCACCGCCAAACAGGGCGGTCTTAATCCCACCCACGAGCTGGATGTCGTAATCGACGGTGCGCTGGAAACCCACGATGCAGCCCGTGTCCACGCGCAGGATTTCGCCGGGGGAGAGGGTGCGCTCGTAAAGGGTGCCACCCGCATGGATGAAAGCCCAGCCGTCGCCGGTCAGGCGCTGCATGATGAATCCCTCGCCGCCAAACAGGCCGACGCCAAGTCGTTTTTGAAAGGCGATGCCAATGCTGACGCCCTTGGCCGCACAGAGGAAGGAATCCTTCTGCACGATGAGTTCGCCGCCGAGGTCGGCAAGGCGCACGGGGATGATCTTGCCAGGGTACGGCGCGCCAAAGGCCACCTTCTTTTTGCCTGCGCCCTGATTCTGAAACACCGTCATGAAGAGTGATTCGCCGGTCAGCAGGCGCTTGCCGGCGCCAAGCAGTGCGCCCATGAAGCCCGCGTTCTGCTGGGAGCCATCCCCAAAGATCGTCTCCATGGCGATGCCATCGTCCATGTACATCATGCCGCCGGCTTCGGCCACGACGGCCTCTTGGGGATCGAGTTCGACTTCGACGAACTGCATGTCGTCGCCGTACAGCTGGTAGTCAATTTCGTGCATTGCGTTCATAGGTGAGGATAGAACCCAGTCATCGCGCATTAGTTGCGGATGAATCGCGGGAATTTGCGGGCCTGAGCATA
>JBDKHE010000529.1:0-5509 GCA_039797805.1 Verrucomicrobiota bacterium | reverse complement strand
TGGTCGCTGAATGGCGCCCGGCGGGCAGGTTGGCCGAAAATTACCCTTGGTTGGCGTAGGATATTTTTCCCGGAAGCGATATGCTCGGCAGCAATGAGCCCTGGCTCACTCTCCAACCCATCAACCACGCTATCCATGTACTCGCTCAAATCCCTGTTGTTCCCCGCTATCACCCTCGGCCTGGGCCTGACCGCCCCGGCCAAGGAACTGCCCACGCCCGCGACCCTCCCGGCCGGTCAGAACATGTACGTGATCGAACGCGTCATCCCCAACGCCGGCAGGCTGACGGCTGAGGAGCTCAAGGGCATTTCCCAGAAATCCTGCGGCATCCTGAAGGAAATGGGGCCCGAGATCCAATGGGTGCAAAGCTATGTCACTGGTGACAAAATCTACTGTGTCTATCTAGCTCCTAGTGAAGAAAAGGTACGGGAACATGCCATGAAAGGTGGTTTCCCGGCGAACTCGGTGAGCAAGGTCTCCACCATCATCAGTCCAAAAACCGCCGAGTGATCGGGCCGCGGGCAAGCTGGTACCGAGATTCCGAGGACCGGAATTAAAGATGGTCAACTCTGACGGCATGCCGAGAATCCCACCGGCTGTTGTCATGCCTATCCTGTCTTCCGAACGCCTATTGCTGCGTGAGTTCATCCTCGAGGATGCGCCCTTTGTCCTGGAACTGCTCAACGAACCGGCTTTTCACCAGTACATCGGCGACAAGGGAGTGCGTGACGTCGCCGGCGCAGAGAACTACCTCCGGCAAGGGCCGCTGACCATGTACGCCCAACACGGTTTTGGCCTCTGGCTGGTGGCCCTGAAAGACGGCGACACACCGATCGGCTCCTGTGGCCTGCTTCAGCGCGACTACCTCGCCCACCCCGATATCGGCTATGCGTATCTAACACGGTTTACCGGTCAGGGCTACGCGCACGAAGCAGCCCTGGCTGTGCTCCGCCACGCGCGGGAGCACTTGAAGATTCCAACGCTCCACGCCCTCACGGCGCAGGAAAACACCGCGTCGATGAAGCTGCTCGGCAAAATCGGATTTTCGTTCACCCGACTGTTCGATCAACCCGGATACGCCGAGCCCAGCCGGCTGTTTACTTCAGGATCTTGAGGACTGCCTAGCGAAGCCACGCGTCGCGTGGCAGGACCATGCCCAGCGGAAGGTGGACGGAACGAACAAAATCCCATCGCTCCAAGCATTCGATCTGGAGGGCCGGTCTCCCGACCGGCCGCGGCTGGTCAGGAGACCAGCCCTCCAACAAGCGCCTGATTGCACCCCGGCAGACAAGGCAAAATTCGTTCCGGGGATATTGGACCAATGGAAATCAAGAGAACCTCGCAACGGCGAAGGGACTCGCCGAACCACCAAGTTTCACCGCGCCGGCGCCGCCGCCGTCAGCCGAACCACCACGAACTGCTCCAGCCGGGGCACGTCCACGTCAAAAACCACTTCGACGTCCCGCTCCCCCAGGCCCGGCCCCTTACCCGCCGGCCAGCTGAGGGTATTGCCATAGCCGGCACTATCGGCAGCGGTGTCCACGTTCACCGCGATCATTTCCCGACGCGTGACCAAGGCGGGCTCCAGCCAGACTGCCGCGGCAATCTCATCCCAAAGCGGAAAACTCTCGACCCACTTCGCGACGTAGCGCGCCACCGGTGTATCGGCGGCGGCGACCTGCCGGATCATGACCGGCGTGAAAAGGGTCCGCGTCGAAGGATCGACCGGCACCTGCACGATTCGCCGCCACGGCGCCCTTAGCACGGCACTCGCAGCCTCCGGATCCCAGCGAAAATTAAACTCCAGTCGCGGCGTGTAGACATACTCGAGCGCAAAGGCGTTGTCGGCGGCGTGCGGATTGAAACTGCCGCCCATGAACACGATCTCCTTGGCCCCGGCGGCAAAGCCGTCATCGAGGCGCTGGGCCAGCGCCAGATTGGTCATCGGCCCCATCGCGAGGATGGAAACCTCCCCCGGAAACTCCCGCACCTTGCGCACAAGAAAAGCCGCGGCAGTCTCCGTCAGCGGTTTCAGCTGCGCGTCACCTTCCACCAACGGAGGCACCACCTCGGGCCCGTGCGGTTGCGGTCGCCGCACCAGCACTTCCGGCGCCCAAGTCTCGGTCCACGCTCCCTTGTAGAACAGTTTGCCATGCCGGGCCTCCCATCGCTTGGTCGCCTCAGCTGAATTCACCAGCGGAAAGGTCGCACCCGGCACCACCGGAATCTCCGGCCGTCCGATGAGTTCCAGCATGCGCAGCGTGTGCGCCACATTCTCCTTCTGCCAGCCATCGCCGCTCTCGACCGTAATCCCCAAAACCTCCACATCGGGCGACTGCAGCACGAGCAGAATCGGCTGGAGGTTGGGCCCACCGGGACCGAATGCGTCCTGGTCAATAATGACTTTGCGCTTGGGCGCCGCGGCCAGGAGCGCCGGGAGAAGCACCGCGAGCAGGACTCTGGTGATTGAAATCATGGATTGGGACGGATACGCGGTAGGTGCTGAATCCGTGCCAATCCGTGAGCTTGAACTCCGATAATATCAGCCTTCGGCCCGCTTGCGCGCATCCGCCTCGATCAGCGCCTTCAGGGCGTCGAGCGTGGCTTTGATCGAGGCCTTGGCGGCGGGCAGGTCGGCGGCGGTCTTCGCCGGGCCGGAGGCAAAGAGGTAGAACTTCATCTTCGGTTCGGTGCCGCTGCCGCGGGCGGCAAAGGAGTAACCGTTGGACAAAGTGACGAGGTAGAGATCCTGCGAAGGAATCTGTTCGCCGTCGGCGTCGAAGAATTTCTCGCGCCCAAAATCCTGGAAACGCGTGACCTTGGTGTCGCCAAAGGCGGTCGGCGGGGTGGCGCGGTAGGTGTCGAGGATGCGCTTGATCTTGGCGGCGCCGCTGGCGCCTTCGAAGTAGATGTTGATCACGCCTTCGAGGAAGAACCCGTAGCGCAGATAAATCTCGTCGAGGTATTCCGGCACGGTCAGGCCGCGGGATTTCACCCACGCGCAGACCTCGGCAAACATCAGGCAGGCGGAGTTGCCGTCCTTGTCGCGCACGGAATCGTTGGGCAGATAGCCGTAGCTTTCCTCGGTGCCGAAAAGGTAGAAACTGCTGTGCTGTTGCAGCAGCTTGGCGCGCTCGCGGAACGGCGTGGCATCGTACTTGAAGCCCGGCCCCATCGCGGCGGTCAGCTTCTCCTCGTAGCCGCGCATCTTCGCGGCGATCCACTTGAAGCCGGTGAGAGTGTTGATCACGCGCACGCCGTGGCCTTTGCCGATCGCATCCTGCAGCGGTGTGGTGACGTAGGTCTTGATGAGACAGGCGCGCTCCGTGCCCGCCTGCGGAATCCAGCCCAGCTCCTTGTACTTACTGATACGATAATCGGCCAGCAACGCACCGACCTGGTTGCCCGTCAGCAGCTCCATCTTGCCGGCCTTGTTGCGCACGGCGACACCCATGCGGTCGCTGTCGGGATCGGTGGCCATGACGACGTCGATGCCCTCCTTCTCCGCCAGGGCCACGCCCAGGGCAAGCGCCTCGGCGTTCTCGGGATTGGGCGACTTGACCGTCGGGAACCGGGCGTCGAACGCCGACTGCTCCGCCACCTCGGTCACCCGCACACCGGCATGAATGAGCGAGGGCACGGTTGAAACGCCGCCGACTCCGTGGATGTTGGTGTAAACAACCTTGAGGTCGGCCTTGCGCAACAGGTCCGCATCGATGACGGCCTGCGCCGCGACGGCGAGATAATCATCGTCCGCCTGAGTACCCAGGGTCTGGACCTTGGCGAGATCGATGGTGAGATACTGCTTCACTTCGGCCAGCGTGACACCGTCCACCTCGGCGATGATGGCTTTGTCATGCGGAGGCGTGACCTGCGCCCCGTCGACAAAGTAGGCCTTGAAGCCGTTGTCGTGCGGCGGATTGTGACTGGCCGTGATGACCACGCCCGTGTGCGCACCGAAATGGCGCACCGAAAAGCTGAGCTGCGGAGTCGAGCGCGGGCCGCTGAAGATGAGCGCCTCCCCGCCCAGACGGGTCCACGTGGTGGCCGCCAGCTCGCAGAAGTGCCGCGAGAAATGCCGCACGTCGTGGGCGATGACGATCTTCGGCTTCGCCGAGCTCGGCAAGGCGGCTAGGTATTTGGCCACATAGCGGTGCAGGCCGATGACGGCACGCACCAGCGTGAAGTCGTTGAGCAGGTTGCTGCCCACGTTCGCATGGGCGGGCGAGCCTTGGGGGCTGAGTGTGCCGGTCTCGGCCGCAGCCGCCTTCACCCCGATCGTGCGACCACGCATGCCACCCGTTCCAAATTCCAGATAGCGATAAAAACGATCGTTCAACTCATTCCACTCACCACGCTCGATCAGCTCCAGCAGGCTCTCCTGCGCCCAGGCAGGCAATCCCGCCTGCAACCAGGAGTTGAGGTTATCGGCGGCAGTGGAGAGCATCTGCCCGTTCTTAACGGCTTGAGCAAGTTTGTCGGTGGTGGTCATGGGAGAAAGTTATTCGAGATAAAGACCCTCTGCAATCGCTGGCTTGGTCGCAAGCCCGCGCCAGCGTTCGGCGAAGGTTTCCGCATCGTAGCCGAACAGGGGTGACACCTCGAGGCTGACCTTGGGCAGGCCGGTGGCATCGGTCGGCACGTCGGTTCCCGCGGCCTTGAGCCAGCGGGCAAACTGCCGCATCTGGTCCTCGCGGCAAGTCTTGGGCGAATCGACTCCCTCGGCGTTTTTCACCGGGCTGAAATCATCGGCGCGTGCCGTCTCGATCACGATGGAGTTCTTGGCAAAAGGCAGCGCATCGAAAACAAACATCTCGAACTTCACTCCGTTGGCCTTGTCGGGCTTCACCACCCGACCGGCGGCGTCGAGGGTGCTGATCTTCTTGTCCGCGCGGTGAAACGGCAGCGCCACATCATCGCCGCCGGCCGCCATGCGCCGGGCAAACTCCCGGTCGATGATATGGATGGCAATGCTGCCCGGGCTGTACCGCAGTGACCCGTCCGGCTTGGTCTCGCGCTGCATGCTGACCGGCATGTCGCTGTATTCGATAACCACAATCTTGCCGTCCTGCAGGCAGAAGTGCCCAACCTTTTCCTCCGGGTAGGCCTTGGGCACCATCTTGCTCGACATCTCCGAGCCGGCGCCGAGATGAAAGCCGATGAACTCGGCGTCGATGCAGCGTACCAAGGGGTTGTCCACCTGGAAATAGCTGAGGGTGTCGACGCCCTCCTTCTCCATCAGGTCGAGGGCGCCGCTGCGGTGCAGCGCCCGCAGTGAACCCCCATGACCATCCGGGCTCAACGCGAGTGAAGACTTGGTCTCCAGGAGGATCTTGCCGTCATAGCCCACGGCCGGCATCCGACCTTGACGGAAGAAATGCACCCGGCCGGATTCCAGTCCGAAGAAACCATGCTCGGCAAAATAGGCCTCGGTCTGGGCGTGGTTGGCATGGCTGGTCATGATGAACCAGTGCAGGGGGCGTCCGTAACGCCGGCCCGCGGCCTTGAG
>JBDKHE010000528.1:0-2538 GCA_039797805.1 Verrucomicrobiota bacterium | reverse complement strand
CCGTCCTTTGCGAGCGTGGTGGTCGAGCAAGGCCTGATCACGCCGGCGGAGTTGCTGTCCCGGGTCGCGCAATACCTCGGCTTTGGTTATGCCGCCAGTCTGCCGGAGAGCCTGTCACCGGAAGTGGTGGCGGCGTTGGAGCCCGGTCTGGCCCGAGTACATCACATCGTTCCGTTCGCGGTGAGCGCCGAAGCGGTGACGGTCGCGGCGCTGGATCCGTTCAAACAACATCTGCGCGAAGATCTCGCTTTTGCGCTCGGGGTTAATGTCGTTTGGGTGGTCGCACCTCCTGAGCAGATCACCGGGCTGTTGAGAAAACACTATGGGGAGGGCGCGGCCTGGGAAGGGGCACCGCTACCGCTTGCAGCTGAGAAACCGGATGTTGCCCTGACGGAAACCGACCTGGAAAAACTGGCCGGTCAGCCACCCATCATACGATTCGTCAACCTGGTGCTGGCCCAGGCGGTCCGGGACCGGGCGTCCGATATCCATTTCGAGCCGTTTGCCGATGAGTTTCGCATCCGCTGCCGGGTGGACGGCACGCTGAAGGACCTGCCACCGCCCCCCGTCTCGCTCGCCTTGCCGGTCATCTCGCGCATCAAGGTGCTCGCCAATCTCAACATCGCCGAGCGCCGGCTGCCGCAGGATGGCCGCATGCGGCTCCCGTTGGGCGGACGGACCGTTGATCTGCGGGTATCGACCCTGCCGACCCAGTTTGGAGAAAGTGCCGTGCTGCGTATCCTCGACCAGAGCGCAGTCCGGCTGGACCTTGGGCAGTTGGGCATGCCGGCGACCGTGCGCGCGGCCGTGGAGGATGTGATCCGGGGACCGCACGGCATCTTCATTGTGACGGGACCCACGGGGTCCGGCAAAACGACGACGCTCTACAGCTGCCTCCGTGAGCTCAACACGCCGGACGTCAAACTACTCAGCGTCGAGGATCCGGTGGAATACGAGATCGAGGGCATCATGCAGGTCCCGGTCAATGTGCCTGCGGGACTGGGCTTCGCGCGCGCTTTGCGCACCTTCCTGCGTCAGGATCCGGACATCGTGATGGTGGGAGAGATCCGCGACGCCGAGACCGCCCATATCGCGATCCAGGCCGCTTTGACCGGACACCTTGTGCTCACGACCCTGCACACCAACGACGCTGCTTCGGCCGTGACGCGTCTGATCGACATGGGCATCGAGCCCTTTCTGCTCGCGTCGACCGTGGAGGCGGTGTTGGCGCAACGGCTGTTGCGAAGGATCTGTCCACGCTGTCGGGTCGGGCACGTGCCCGCTCAGGCCCTCCTGCGACAACTCGGCCTGCCGCCCAAGACGGATGGCGACTGGTGTTTTTATGCCGGGGCGGGCTGCGCCGATTGCCAGCAAACCGGCTACCGCGGCAGACTGGGTTTGTTTGAGTTGCTCACGGCGACGGAAGCCTTCCGGGACCGGGTGGTGCAGGGGGCTTCCCTGGTCGAAATCAGGCAACAAGCCGTCGCCGACGGTCTGGTGTCGCTGCGTGAGGCGGGGCTGGCGGCGATTTTGGCCGGGGAGACGACGGCGGAAGAAGTCCTGAAATACACCTAGCCCGCTACCCGCAGCATGCCGCGATTCAAATACAGTGCGCTGGACGCGATGGGGGCCGAGAAGGCCGGGGTGTTGGATTCCGGCGACAGTCAGCAGGCGATTGCGGTGCTTCGAGGACAAGGTCTGTTTCCCACCACGGTGATCGAGCAGTCCGGCGCGGGCGGCTCCGCGGGATCAGGGGGCCCAGTTGCGGCGTTAGGCGTGGGGAGGATTTCCTGGTTCTCCCGGGTGAACGCGCGTGAGGTCATGGTCTTCACGCGGCAACTGGGCACGCTTTTGCACGCCGGCATGCCCTTGTTGCGGAGCCTGGAAGTGCTCGGTCGGCAGGAGCGCAACGCCGCCTTCCAGCGCATCATCGCGCAGGTGGCGGATAGCATCAGGTCGGGAGCGACGTTGTCGGATGCGCTGTCCCAGCAAGGCCGCGTTTTCAATCGGCTCTATATCAGCATGGTGAAGGCGGGTGAAGCTGGGGGTGTGTTGGACACGGTCCTGACGCGCCTCGCCCGGTTCCAGGAGAAGAGCCGGCAGGTCCAAGGCAAGGTGATGGCGGCCTTGGCCTATCCGATGATCGTGCTGGCCGTCGCCGTGGCGATTCTGGTTGGGCTGCTTCTTCTCGTGGTGCCCCGTTTCAAGCAGATCTTCGCCGACCTGCTCAAGGGCGCCCCGCTCCCGCCGCTGACGGAGGCCGTCCTGGGGTTGAGCACGACGGTGCAGCAGCATTGGGTGACGGTTTGCGGCGGCGCGGCCTTGGTGTTGGTGGGCCTGCGGATGATTCGCGCCAGTGCCGCCGGCGCGAGGGTGCTGGACAATGCCGTGGTGAAGCTGCCGCTCTTCGGGGATCTGGTCCTGAAGGCGATCATCGCGCGTTTTGCCCGCACGCTGGGCACCTTGCTGTCGAGCGGGGTGCCAATTCTGCCGGCCTTGGTGATCACCCGGGACACCTGCGGCAACGCCCGGGTTACC
>JBDKHE010000527.1:0-4385 GCA_039797805.1 Verrucomicrobiota bacterium | reverse complement strand
CGTCGTGGTGGCCAATCAGGTCGATGTCGACGCCGGCAGGTTTGTCGCGACCGCCACGCAGAGTCCCACCGTACGGGATTTCGCCCAGAAGATGGTCACCGACCACACCGCCGTGAATCAGAGCGCCGTGGCGCTGGTCACGAAGCTCAAGGTCACGCCCGAGACCAATGACACCAGCAAGGCCCTTCAGGCCGGCGGCGACAAGAATCTCGCCCACCTGCGCACGCTGAAAGGCGCGGCCCTTGACCGCGCCTACGTCGACCACGAGGTCGCCTATCACGAGCAGGTCATCCAGGCTCTCGACACCGTACTCATCCCCAACGCGCAGAACGCCGAGCTCAAGGCCCTGCTCGTCCAGGTGCGCCCGGCCTTCATCGAGCACCTCGGCCACGCCAAGCACTTGCTGGCGTCCCTCAAGTAAGCGAGGCGTCCCATGAAACGGCTCAGCCTCACGCTGTCCGCCGGCGCGCTCTTCCTGGTCCTGGTCTGTGGTTTGGGGCTGGCCGCCGAGCCGTCCGGCCCCAAAGCCCACGTCGTCCGGATCGAGAGCATGAAATTCACGCCCAGCGTGATTTCGGTGCGGCCCGGCGATACGGTGGAGTTTCTCAACACCGACCTGGTGCCACATACCGTGACCGAACGGAGCGCCCGGACGTTTGATTCCGGCATGATCAGCCCGAAGGAAACCTGGAAGTTCGTAGCCGGCGAGGAAGGCACATTCCTTTACCGGTGCATCTACCACCCGGACATGATGGGCCGGATCATTGTTGGAACGAATGACGTGGCCGCGGCTCGCAGTGCTTCGGCGAAAAACGAGCTGTGCAACGGACCATGAATGCTTTCACTGGTCAATGCATTGTCGGATTAGGACCATGAGACGGGTGGGGCATCCGGATGCGGCCGTCCGTCATGGTGGACGGCGTTACTGCTGCATGTTAGAGGATGATGGCTTCATTGTCAATGAGTTGCGCTAACCCGCTACACCTCCCGATTCCTACTTCCGGTAAAGGACTCAGCTGGCACCTGCTGAAGTGCTCGGCAGAGTCTGGGCTCGGGTAATTGCCACACTGGCTCCACGATTCGCCAAATGTGCATCTGGGGAAAAGGAATGCAGATGCCGATTTTGGGAAAGAAATACCTGCGCGGCATACCCCACATGTTTAGAATGTCTTCGTGACCCTCGAACATCTCGGCGAGTTCCGCGCCGGTGGCCTTTACTTTTTGGCCGATGTGCTGGAGTTCGCCCTGAGTCAGAATGGGTTAGGTTGGGGGCGTCCATCTAGCCTTCATAGCACGGGAAAGAGGGCGCCCGCGGAGAGTGTAACCCCACCTGGTTGATGCCTGGCGGCTCCGTCCGGGGGGCTACGGTAAATGATTACTCCGGATGCGCGGGTGGGAAAGGAAAGCAGGGCGGGGCGGTTTAACAGCGACCTCGTTTTCCTCAACTTCCCTTCCCAAAGTGAAACTGCAGACCTTCTTCGGGAGACAGGCATCACGGCCCTCGCCGATGAATTGGGAATTCGAGTCACGCTCGACGACGTGGTTTGGGCGAAGGGCGGCATGCGCGTGCTGGAGGCGCTGGCCACCCGGCTCACGCTGGAAAAATATCGGCATGGTAAAGCAGCCAAACGAGCCTCCGCACCCTATGAGGTATAAAAAAAGGGCGTCCGGCGGGATACCGGGCGCCCTTGATGGTTACAGGTTGCCGTTACGGCAGCATTTCGTGGTCGCGGTGGCGCTTCAGGCCGACGCCCGACTGCTTGGCGAGCTTGCGGACCTGAGGCGAACGACGGTAGAAGTGATCGTCGTCTGCCGCGATCAGGTCGATCTCAGGGCCGAAGCGCGTGAAGTCCATTTTCACGCCCGGGCCGGCGGCCGCCGCGTAGCGGGGCGCCAGCGCGAGGATGTGGTTCGCGATCTTGTGCCCGGCGACCGGGTATTTCATCAGCTCCTTGCGCATCACGAGGTAGGTTTCCAGGACCTTCACCGTCATCGCGGGCCAAGTCAGCACAATCACGTTCTTGGGTTCCTTGGAATTGACCACGAGCGTGAGCAGGTGCGGGAGGCCCACCTGCGCCAGGGCTTCGGATTCAAGATTATCGACCTGCCAGGGGGAACCGGTCCGATGAAACGAACCCGCTGATGCTGCCATCGGCGGCGATCTTCTGGCGGTGGATTTTCTCCGACGAACCGTGGAACGGAGTGCTAATGCCGAGCGGCGTCGGATCCTCCCATGCCACAAGATCGAAGATTACGTCACAGGTTTCATCACGCGACTGCACGCCGATGTTCGGGAACGGCTGGGCCGGGTCTCGGTCCACGCCGACCCAAGGTCAGCGAGTTCGGCCGCGGATCGCTAGTCTAGCGGACTAAGGCGGACCGTTCCTGGCCGCGCAAGGCTGACACCACCGCCGGGCGCGTTTTCGACTGCATGGATTTCGGCCCGAGCGGAAGGCGGTTGCTAGCTCACGTAGTGGCCTTGAATGTGGCGCCGTCGGTACTCTCGGGGAGAAGTCCCGACTTCCCGCTTGAAGACGACACTCAGGTATTCCGGATGCTCATAATTCATCGCTTCAGCAATCTGCTCGAGCGAGAGGCGCGTTTCCGTGAGAAGTTGCTTCACGCGGTTGAGGCGCACAGACAGAACCTCGTCATGGAGCGTGCGGTTCAACAGCCGGCGGAAGCGCTTCTCCAAATTCCGACGGGGGAGATGCGCGGCGCGCGCGACGTCATCGGCGCTGATGGGCTTGCATACGTGCTCACGGATGAACCGAAGTGCCGTGGCGACTTGCGCGTCGTTGACGGCAAGGATGTCGGTGGACTGACGTAACCTCACGCTCAGCGGCTCAATCCAGGTTTCGAGCGGCGGCACTTTGGCGCCATGGATCATCCGGTCGAGCAGGCGGGCCGCTTCGTACCCGGTGCGGCGGGCGTTGGGGATAACGCTCGAGAGCGGCGGGGTGGTCATCTCGCAAAGGAATTCGTCATTATCAACTCCCAGGACGGCGGCCTCTTCGGGGACAGATAAACCCATCTGGTAGCAGGCGTCCAAGACGTGCTGCCCGCAGAGGTCGTGACAGGCAAAAATGGCCAGAGGTTTAGGCAACGTTTTCAGCCATTCGCCGATCTCGGCGACCCGTGCGGAAACGGCCGCGCCCGGCTTGAGCTGCGTTTCGAATTCGCAGCAGCCGTGACCGGCGGCGGCCAAGGTCCGGCGAAATGCATCGCCCCGGCGGGTCGAAAGCATAAATGCATCAAAACCACAGTAGGCGAAATGCTTGAAGCCGCGTTCCAGGAAATGATCGGCGGCCAGCCGGGCGATGGCGAGGTCGTCGGAGCCTACGGCCGGAAGCGAGGGCAGATGGCGGCCGATACTGAGATCGACGGCGGGCAGGCCCGAAGCCAGGACGGTTTCGGCAATCCGGCGGTTCTTGATGCGCGCAATAATTCCGTCCCCTTCCCAGTCCTTCAGCCATTCAGGGGCGGCATCCGAATGACCCTGCTCAGCCAGCGAAAAAGCCCACGGAGTGTTTTCCCGCGCGTAGGCGAAGATGCCTTGGATGACCTCGCGCGCATAGGCATTCGAGGTCTCAAAAATCAAAGCCACTCGCGGGCGGTCGAATGCCTTGGAAAGGCGGCTCTTTTGACTGGGGGTTGGTTTCACACGCATGGCCGCCGAATTTTTCCAGCTTCGCGACATTCAGCCCGATTTCGAGAAAAAATACAATTCTAGGCTGATGCCCGATGGACGACTTCCGGTCGGTTTGATGAAGGATTGCTGAGAATACGCGACGGACGTCGGGACCGTCTATGAGAGTTCGCGTCGAAAACCTGAGATTTTGTCCTGAGCAAAACCTCGTCGACCGATGTGCCGAGGAGCAAGCGGGATCAAATTGCCCCCCGGCGGCTTTCGAGCTCGGCGCGGATTTCCCGTGCGCGAGATTCGTTCAGGCGGTAATGGTGCAGGGCGAAGAGTGCGATCAGCGAGGTAAAGCATGTGGTGAGCGCGACGAGCAACCGGATTCCAAGGAGCGTGCCTTCGCTTTGGGCGCCTTTTAGTGCGGCATCAAAACCAACCAGATTGAGCATCAGGCCGCTTCCAAGAAAGGCGAGCGACATGCCCGTCTTGCGCAGCCAGGATAGCACCGCGCCATACAATCCTTCGCGTCGCTGCCCGGATTGCAATTCGTCCGCATCGCACAGATCGGCAACCATCGAAGGTACCAGTACGGTCAACCCGACGTAAACGGGTCCGCACAGGATCGGGTCGAACAACATCAGCCACGGGTGGGCTGGATTGAAGAACACAAGCTTCATCAATCCGCCCGCGGCCGCGAGAATGTAGATGATTCGAAGCGTGGACCGCTTGTCGAATCGGCGGCTGA
>JBDKHE010000526.1:0-2514 GCA_039797805.1 Verrucomicrobiota bacterium | reverse complement strand
GAGCGCCGGTGCGCCGGCTGTGCTGGTCGTCTCGACCGAGAACCGGCTCCCGTTGCGGCGCTTCCTCGAGCCCTCTTTCCCGCGTCTCACCGTGCTGGCCTACCAGGAGCTCCCGTCGGCCACTGAGATCGAGAACGCCGGCATCATCACCTTGCCCGCCCACCTCGTCCGCCTCGAACCCGTCAAGGCCGCCGCCTGATTTCCGCCATGTTTGCCCCGAATCTCAATCCCGCCCCCGGTACCTGTTACAAGTTCACCGTCGCCAATGCGCACGAGGCCGCCTCGGTCATCCGCGAGCGCCTGGGCGAACGGGCCCGCGTCCTGTCGGTCCGGACGATCGAGCCCTCCGGTCTGCGTGGCCTGTGGGCCTCGCCGAAACTGGAGGTCATCGCCTCGTTGGATATGCCGGCCCCGGCCGCTGAACCCGCCCCCGTGCCGGCCCCAACGCCTGCGCCCCAATTGCTAGCGACTTCCCAGGAGGAAGCCAGCCCGCTGAGCCTCGCCCGTACGCCCACCGTGCTGCGTGCGCCGGCGCGGGCCTCCCGGATGGAACTGCTGCCCTTGCTGCGTCGCTCTGGTTTTTCGGAAGCCATTTTGGCCCGGGTGGAAGGCTCCCCGGTCTGGCCTTCCCTGCAGGAGATGCCGCTGCATCGCGCGCTGGTGGAAACCGGACGCTTCCTGCGTCGTGTGGCCGGGGCCCGGCCGGTCTCCGCCCCGCTTTCCCGCGCCGCGTTCTTTGGTCTCGCCGGTTCGGGTCGCACGACCGCCCTCTGCAAATGGCTGGCGGCGGAAGTCTCCCGCCGGGCCCGCACCGGCCATGTCGTCACCGCCGAGTTTGATCAACCGGTGTCCCGCGGTCCGCTGCCGGTTTTCTGCGAGGCGATGGGCGTGCCGCTGGCGCACTATCCCGCCGCCACGCGTCCGGCCTTGCCCGGTGGCTTTGTCTACTTCGACCTGCCCGGTCTTTCCCTGCGCGATTCATCGGCCAATGCGCCGCTCGCCGAATTCCTCGATCGCGAACAGATCACGGAGCGCGTGCTGGTGCTGAACGCCGCCTACGGACACACGGCCCTGCGCGCCGGCTATGCCCGGGGTCGCGAGCTGGGAGCGACCCATGTGGTCTTCACTCATCTGGACGAGTTGGCCCAATGGGGCTGCCTCTGGGATTACCTGATCGATGGTGGCCTCGAGCCGCTCTTCCTCTCGACCGGTTCCTCCCTCACCGGCGATTGCGAGGATGACGTGTATGAGGCCCTCGCGCGGCGCACCCTGCCGGTTGCGGCCGGTGCGGCGCCGGAGACGGACGAAGAATCCACGGAGGACGCCGCATGAAATTCGTGTTCCTCAGCGGCGGGCTCACCGGCTTCGTCCTCGGTCTGGTCACCAGCTGGCTGCTCGATCACCCGGCCGATCGCGTCCTGTTTGACGCCGCCGTCAGCTGCCTCGTGGGCGCCGTCCTCTTTCGCTGGTTCTGGTCCATCGTCCTCTCCGGTCTCCGCGAGACCGTCGTGGCCCGCCACGAAGCCGCCCAATCCCTCTCCTCCTCGGTTCCGGCTACCGTAGCCGCGGCCAAGGGCAAGTAACTCTCCAACCCCACAACCCATACTAAATCATGAAAACAGCTGCCGTCCTCAAAGAACCCGACTGCGGCATGGATGCAAAGCCCGCGACCGCCGCCTGGCGCGTCTATCAGGGCGTAACCTCGGGCGCTATCGATGAAAAGGATTTGATCGTGCGCTTTCTCCCGTTGGTCCGCAATGTTGTGGATCGCATCAAGCTCACGCTGCCACCGCACATCGATGCCGATGATCTGTACAGCGTGGGCGTCACCGGACTCCTCGCCGCCGTCCGCAAATACAATCCGGAACAGGGCAACACTTTCGCCGGTTATGCCGCCACCCGCATCCGCGGGGCCGTGCTCGACGAGCTGCGTCGCCTCGACTGGTGTCCGCGCCGCGCCCGCGCCCGCGCCCGCAAACTCAAGGAGTCGATCAACGAACTCGAGCAACGCCTGGGCCGCACGGCCACGGAGGACGAGATCTGCGAGGAAATGGGTGTCAGCCAGGCGGAGTACCGCAAATGGCTGGATGAGTCGCGCCCCCTCACCTTTGTCGCGCTGGATTCCCACGCGGCGACGGAAGACTCCGAAGGTGCTTCGCTGCACGAGTTTCTGGCCGACGACAACGACGTGACCGGCCGGGAAACGCTCGAGAAAGAGGAGCTTTTGAAACTTCTCACTCAAAGGATGGCCGATCTACCCGATATACCACGGAAGATACTCGCCATGTACTACTTTGAAAATATGCGTCTCGCCGAAATCGCGAAAGTGTTCGGCCTGACCGAATCCCGTATCTGCCAGATCCATTCCCAGACCATCATTGGCCTGCGATCCTTCATCGGACGCGCCCGTAACAAGTAAGCCGCCGCGCTTACACCCTCTATGCTGATTATTGTCGGAGCTGTCATCGTTTTTGCCGCCACCCTCGGCGGTTTCATGATGGCCGGTGGCCACCC
>JBDKHE010000525.1:0-3364 GCA_039797805.1 Verrucomicrobiota bacterium | reverse complement strand
TCTCGGACGAGATCATCGTGCAGATCATCGAGAAAACCATCACCGACAACTCCAGCAGCAACGGCTTTCTCTTCGACGGGTTTCCCCGCACCTACATCCAGGCCTACATCCTGGAAGGACTCATGCTCAAGCTGCACACGTCGCTGAACTGTCTCATCAGCCTCAACGTGCCCGAAGAGGAATCAGTGCGGCGGCTGATGAACCGCGGGATCACCTCGGGCAGAAGCGATGACAACGAGGCCGTGATCCGCAACCGCCTGAAGGAATACAACCAGAAGACCCTGCCGGTGCTCCAGTTCTACCGGGACAAGGGCATTTATGTGGAGATGGACGGCACGGCCGAGATCTCGGCGGTTCACCAGCAGATCACCACCATCATCCGGAACGAGCTCAGCAAGCGGCTCTTCAATGTCGTGTTGTTCGGCTATCCGGGCTCGGGCCGCGGTTCCCAGGGCCGCGCACTGGCCAAAAAGTTTGGCCTCGAATACGTCGCCACCGGTCCGATGCTGGATGAGGAGATCAAGACCGGCTCCGAGATCGGGAAGCGCATCACGGCCCTCTACGAAAACGGCCAGCTCGTACCGGATGAGATCGTGGTGCAGCTGATCGAGAAGAAGCTGGCCGAGAGTCGGGATGTGAAGGGTTTCATCTTCAAGGGCTTTCCCCGCACGCTCGTGCAGTCCTACATTCTCGACGGCCTGCTGCAGAAACACGGTTCGTCGGTTTCGCAGGTGATCGAGATCGAGGTTCCGACGCTTGAGCTCATCCGCCGGCTGGACGAACGCAGCAAGACCCCGGGCTGTATGCCCTACGACACGAGCACCGCCAAGATCGTGAAACGGCTGCAAGAGCACGAGTCCAAGACCATGCCCGTGATCGGGAAATACAACCAGCTGCACGGCGTCAGCAAGATCGACGGCGAGGGCACCTTCGACGAGGTCTTCGCGCGCATCTCGGTCGTCATCGAGGACGGCTTCAAGCGCATGCGGTAAGCTCGGCGACGCTGGGGATCCGACGCAGCCCCACCGGTCTCCGCGGCACCGGGCCGGAGTTCATGACTCTACGCGCTGGGAGCGTTGCGTCCAACGTTTCGCCTCGTCTTCTAGGCCGAGACCAAGGGCCACCTCCGCCATCAGCTGATAGAGCTCCGGCTCATCGCGCTTGATGCTGATGGCGCGCTTCAAGTGGCGGCGCGCCGTCTCGAGATTTCCCTTGGAGATTTCTTCGCGGGCCACGTTCAGCAGGTAGTAGGGGTTGCGCAGGCGATAGCGGGTCACGGTGCGCTCCAGCTTCTGGGCCTCGGTCAGGCGACCCTTGGCGGTATGGATGCGGGCCAGTTCGCTCAGGGCCGCCAGGTCGTAGGGGTCCAGGTCCAGGGTCTGCTCGAAACATTTCTGGGCGCGGTCGAGTTGTCCTGTCATGATGAGGGCGCTGCCCAGGTTGTTCCAGGCGGACACCGCGCTCGGGTCGATGACCGTGGCCTGCTGCAACAGCCGGAAGGCCTCGGTGTTGTCGCCCGCCGCCAGGCGGTACACCCCGGCGCTGGTGAAGGCGCTGGAAAAGGCCCGCACATCATCCACCACGCCGGACGACGTGCGCGAGGCCAGCAGGTCATCGTTGAGCTTGAGATCGAGTTCATAGGCCCTGGGCCAGTCCTCGACGCGGACATTGATGTGGCGGCACAGCAGGACAATCTCGCCGGTACGATTCCACCGTGGCGGGGTCAGGACTTCGTTGAACCGGGCTTCAAGGCCGAACGCCCGGGCCACGGCCACCGTGAGCATCGAATAGGTGAGGCAGTTGCCGCGGCGGAGCCGGAACGCCTCGCGAGGATCGTAGACGCCCTTGCTTTCGTAGCGGAATTGGAGGCCCGTTTCGCCCAGAATGGCATTGGCGATCTCGTCTAGCTGGGTGGTGAGCGGGGCGTCGCGCCTGATGCGGGCCGAGAAGAACGCCAGCATTTCGCTGTCCAGCCGGAGCAAGTCATTGGGGTTGTCGGGCAGACGGTAGTCCGGGTTGGCCGCAGGCGGGACGTCCGGCGCCTCGGCGCCCAACGTGAAGGCGCTGCTCACCGCCAGCAGCAGGGCGGCAAGCAATGAGCGAAGGATTGGCCGGGGCAGGCCGGGTGCTGAACGGAAGGAAGGGGTTGCCGCGAGCATGGCGTTGTCCTCCACCCAAACATGCGCACGAATCACGCACGGGCAAATGCTATGTCAGCGGGAGAATTGAGGATCCCGTTGGCTGCCGGCCATCGTGAGGGATTCGCCGACGATTGGATTGTCGGTCATTGAACTGGCGTGCCGGCCCGATCTTTCATCGACCCTCAGTTTGCAGGTTGGGGGACGAGTTGCAGGGTATCGGCGGCCAAGTTCCGGGCATTAAGATCGGCGAGTATCGTGGCGTAAGTGGCGGCGGGCATCTGGCGTTCCCGGGCCAGCACCCACAGGAGGCTGCCGTCGTTGTTGCTGACCACGGCCCAGCGATAGTCGGGATCGAGCGCCAGAATCTTGAGGGTGACAGAGATCGGCCAGAGGAAGCTGACTTTCCAGACGGCGTTGCTGACCGGGTCGATGACCCGGGCGGTGCCTTTCCAGGTTTTTTCCGGACCGTCGACCGTTTCCTCACGGAAAGTAAAATCGTTGGTCAGCTTGCCGTCCGGCCGCCGTGCGTAGGTGTCGTAGCTGGCGACCTTGCCCTTCTCGAGGAAGTAGGGGGTGTGGCTGATGACGTACCACCGGCCCATGTAGCGATCGAGGTCGACCGTGGCGACGGGGACGGGCAAGGCTTGCTTGCTGGTCACGCAACCGGCGAGCAGCAACGCTACCAGGCAGGTCGAGAGGAGACGAAGGAGAAGAAAGGGCATCAGGCAAGGGATGTCCTCGGCGGGCGATTGCAAATCCGGTCGGCGGAAGGATGGGCCGCCGCCGAGCATATCTCGCAGCCGGTTCGTTTCGGAGACGGCAAATTGCAACGGCGGTCCGGCTGGGGCGGTGTGTTTCTGGAATCCTTTGCCGGGAGCATGGCCCCACCCGCCTGTGTCTGCAGGCTACGCTTTACAGGAGGACTCCGGCCGCAGTTCCTCAGGATTTGTAGACGATGAAGAAAGCTTTGGCGCCGGCCTGCCGACACCGGTCTTTGATGTCCTCGACCACTTCCTTCTTGATGCCCAATGGCAGGAAGATCTTCACCTGCACGCGGTCGGGTCCCCGGATTTCCCCGGCCACGACGGTGGTCATCTCGTCTATCGGGTATACCTTGCGGCCGATGCGAAAGGTTTCGGGTGACATGACATTCACGCCGATGGTCTGGTAGACGGTGGCCCGGGATTCGACCGCAGTGGAGAGGAGGCCGAAGAGTACGAGTA
>JBDKHE010000524.1:0-3709 GCA_039797805.1 Verrucomicrobiota bacterium | reverse complement strand
TTTCAAACGGCGTTGCGAATAAATAATCAGACTTAGGCTTGGAACGAAGCCCTCCTTTCGCTTTACCAAGAGCAAATGGAACGCATCCCGTATCTCGGGCAGACAATTCTCAAGTGGCAGGTTGGCTCCTCTTCGTTTCTCGCCCTTCCCGAGAGGGGAGCCCGGTTGATGAATTGGAACGTCACGCTCGGTGACGGCAGTGTCCGCGACATCCTCTATTGGCCCGAGACCGACAACCTCGACAACATCGCCAGCATCCGGGGCGGGAACCCGATCCTCTTTCCCTTCAGCGGCCGTTCCTACGACCACGGGGAAATCCACCAATGGAAGGCGGAGGACGGTATTCGCCGCCCAATGCCCATGCATGGACTCGCGAGACAAGGGCAATTCCGCCTCACCCGCCTCGACGAAGGCGGCTTCTCGGCCATGTTCATCCCTGACGCTGCTGCCAAAGCCGCTTACCCTTACGACTACGAGTTCGTTGTGAGTTATCGTTTTGATCCGCTCGCCCTGTTCGTCGAACTTCAGCTCACGAACCATGGCCGCACGCCGATCCCGTGGTCAGCCGGTCACCATTTCTATTTCACGCTGCCCTGGACCCAAGGCCGTACCCGCCGGGATTACCTGCTCGAGACCACCGCCACCAAACAGCTCAGGCGTGATGAACAGGGTCAGCTCATCGCCGGCCCGCAAACTGGCACCCGCTCCACCTTGGACAACCCGGATTTGATCGACCTCATCCACACCGGTCTGAAGCGGGAGGTATTCGCCGTGACCGAGCAAAACACCGGCGATCGGCTGCTCTTCAGGACCAGCATGGCGGGCAGCAGCGGCAAGGACCTCGCCATTGTCACGTGGACCCAGGACGAGAAGTCGCCCTTCTACTGTATCGAACCATGGATGGGGCCTCCCAACGCCCATGAAACCAAGACAGGCCTGCACAACGTCCCGCCAGGGCAGACCCAGAAATTTTACGTGGAAATTTCCCTGGGCTAATTGCTCGCTATTATTTCCCATCGGCCCCCGGCTAGTTACATTGGCATCATGAACGCTCCTCTTTTCTCATTCATCGAAGGCATTGGCGGCCCTGAGCTGCTCATGATCATGTTCATTGTCCTGCTCCTGTTCGGAGCCGACAAGATGCCCGACCTCGCGCGCGGCCTGGGCCGAGCCGTTCGTGAATTCAAGAAGGCCACCAGCGGGGTGGAACAAGAAGTCCGCCGCGCAATGGAAGAGCCTCCACCGGCACCTTCTCCACGCCCCCCGGGCACGGTGGGTCAATCCGAGGTGCCAAAGAAGATCCCGCCGCCACAGGCGGATTGATCAGCCGAACAGCTTGCTTCGATTGAATCGCCAAATGGCGATCGTCATGGCCGCGGCGGTGATACCGATCAGGACGCCCAATATCGGCAGGAGCTGCGCCACGGTGTTGCCAGCCCAGAGCACCGCCCCGAAACCCTCAATGGCCCAGTAAACAAGCGTGAAGCGCGCAATGTGCTGCATGAACTCGGGCATGAAGCTGATCGGAAACCAAGCTCCTCCGCAGGCACTCATCGTGATGACCAGCAAGGTCGCCAAGCCACTCGCCGCTTCAGGAGATTTGGTGACGGCCGAAAGCAGCATGCCAAAACTTGTACAGGCGGCAGCCACACAGGTGCACACGAGCAGCAAGGAACCCAGATGCCCAAAGACATCGACGCCATAAAGCAGATGTCCCGCGTAGAACAAGGCGGAGAGCTGCATCAGCCCGAAAAGAACCCCATACAAGAAGCGGCCCCACAACAATTGAGCGCGGCTCACCGGTGAAGACAACAGGCGCTGGAACAATCCGGCATTCTGCTCGGAGAAAAAAGCGGCGGCCGAGGCACTGACGGCAAACAAGAGGAACATCACGGCATAACCACCGACTATGCGCGTCGCCGCAGGGGCCTTCACATCCTGTCCCACGACTTGCTCTCGGTCGATTTTTATCAAACGGGAGAGCATGTCACCGCCACCCGTCTGGGTTTCCCCGGTTCCGGAGTCGGTCGGACCGGACGCCCCGAATGCCTCGAGCCCGAGATTACCCTGCTCCATGCGCTGCTTGATCACCTCGGCATCCCCGCCGAAAGCCTGTGCAACCGCCCCGGCGACGGTCGTGTTGAACCGGTCCATGTTCTGTTCGCCCAGGTAGTGCTTGGCGCGGCTCTGGAGCGACTGGCCGAGCAACTGCGGCACCGTGGTGAAAATGGTCTTTTGCAGGATGCCATTCACGATCTGCGACTCGATGTCGTTCCGGGGATCGGACAGAATTTTCAGATGCAAACCCAGGCTGGTTTCGCTGACGAGGTCCGTGGGAATGACAAGGGCATAGCTGAACTTCCGCTCATGAATCAGCGGTCGCAGATCGGCCTCGGTGAGCGGACGCGTCGTCTTGTCGGGATTGGAAAACTGCGTCACGACCCGGAAAGTCTTCTCCGCCTGCAAGGCATCCACCAGCTTGCGACCGGCGGGTGTGTCGCTCTGGTTCACCACGGCCAACGGAATGCCCGAGGGACCGTTGTCGGTGCGACCGAGACCGAACACGAGCCCCACAATGTAGATGATGAGCATCGGCACGATGAAGCTCAGCATCAGGGCCGCGCGATTGCGGCGGAGCATCGCGAAATCTTTGCCAAGGAGGACGAGAATGGTGCGCATGGGTAAGACTATTCGCGGATGGTGCGTCCCGTGAGGTGCAAGAACAGAGCCTCGAGGGTCGGGCGTTGGCTGGTGAAGTGTCGCGCAGGCAGACCGAGCGATTCGGTGAGCGCGTAGAAGGACGATAGCTTGTAGTCGAGACTGGGACGGAAGCGATGCGTGCCATCAAGGGTCGCCAATTCGCCCTGGCTGGTGAGCTTGGCCGCCAGCGGAGCCGTTTCCGCAATGGCCGGGAAACGGATCTCCTCTTCGAAAGGCAGTTTCAGGAGGAGCTCATCCAGGGTGCCGTTCGCCAGAATCCTGCCCTGGTCGATGATGCCGATGCGGGAGCACATCCGGGTGGCCTCTTCCATGTAGTGCGTGGAATAGACGATGGTGAGCCCCTCCCGATTCAGCCGCTCCAGATACTCAAAGATGGCATTGCGCGATTGGGGATCGACCCCGACCGTCGGCTCATCGCAGAGGAGCAGCTTAGGCCGGTGCAGCAGTGCGGCCGCGAGGTTCAACCGACGCTGCATGCCGCCGGAGAACGTTTTCACCTGATGCTTTTGCCGATCCGTCAGCTGGACAGCGTCCAAGGCCTCATCAATGCGCTCCCGCAAGGTGGCCCCCTGCAACCCGTACAATTGACCAAATATCCGGAGATTCTGCAGCGCACTCAAATCCTGGTACAGGGCGATATGTTGCGGCACGAGCCCCAGCGCCACCCGACTGGCTGAGTCCGCGGTCGTGAGCTGTTTGCCGTCCAGACTGATGCTGCCGGAGTCCGGAGCGCGCAATCCGGCAATGAGAGACATGAGCGTCGATTTGCCCGCTCCATTGGGACCCAGCAGGCCATAGAATTCACCGGAGGCGATGTTGAGCGAAACATCGTTCAATGCCGTGATCGCACCGTAGCGTTTGGAAATCTGATTGAGTGAAAGCATGAGGTCGGTGGTCCTTGCAGGACAGCAAGGGGCATTCGGTCAGACGATGCGAGCCCGGGTTGACCACCATTGGTCATGGTCATCGTGACCTCCTTCCGTCCCGC
>JBDKHE010000523.1:0-2865 GCA_039797805.1 Verrucomicrobiota bacterium | reverse complement strand
AGGGCTTCTCGTTGTAGCGCTTGGTGCGCACGTCTTTGATGATGTTCTCACGCTCGAGCTTCTTCTTCATGCGGCGCAGCGCACGGTCGATCGGCTCATTCTTACGCATTTTGATCTCGATGGGCATGGTAAAAGGCAGGGATTGTTCGGTTGAAAAGGGTTAAAGAGCCAGCCGTGCCGCCCACCGTCAACCCCTATTTTTAAAGCGGCATTCCGGCCGGGCGAGTCGTCCCGGCGAACCGGGGGATTTCCGATCGTCCCATGGCTCCTTTCACGCCGAACTCCCCCTCCCGATCCGCATTAGGTCTTGCCCAAGCCTAACCTGCTGACTCCCATAGACGGACCTTGGCGTCGCCCGATTCAAATTTCGTCCATCTCCACGTCCACAGTGACTATTCCCTGCTGGACGGTGCCTGCCGGATCGACCGCCTGATGGACCGGGCCACCGCGCTCGGAATGAAGGCCATTGCCCTGACTGATCACGGCAACCTATACGGCACCATAGACTTCTACAATCAGGCCAAATCTAAGGGCATCAAACCCCTCCTCGGATGCGAGCTGTACCTGGCGGCGGGTTCCCGACTCGAACGCACCGGGCGTTCCGATGAGGGCAAATCCATCTACCACTTGGGCCTGCTCGCTCGCGACATCACCGGTTACCAGAACCTCCTGAAACTGGTCTCCGATGCGCATCTCAAGGGCTTCTATTACAAGCCGCGCACCGACATCGACAAGCTCGCCCAGCACGCCAAGGGCCTCATCGGCTTCACCGGCTGCCTCGCCTCGCTCGTCCCGCAGCACCTACTGAACGACAACTACGAGGCCGCCCACGCCGCCTGCGGTCGCTTCGTCGAGATCTTCGGTCGGGAAAACTATTTCGTCGAGATCCAGGACCACGGCATCGCCGAACAGCGCAAGGTCATCCCGGGCCTCCTGAAACTGGCCGAGGAGTTCAAGCTGAAGGTCATCTGCTCGAACGACGTTCACTACGTCAACTCCACCGACGCCGGTCCGCACGACACGTTGCTCTGCATCCAGACGGGTTCCAAGGTCGCCGAGGAGAACCGGATGAAGTTCACCGGCACCCAGTTTTACCTCAAGTCCCGCGAGGAGATGGCCAGCGTGTTTCGCGAGGTGCCCGAGTCCCTCACCAACACCCAGCTCGTCGCCGACATGTGCGACGTCGCCATCCCCTTCCCCAAGGGCTCCGAACGCTACCCGCGCTACCCGCTGCCACCCGAGGTGAAGGTCGATCGCACCGACTACCTCAAGGAGCTCTGCATCACCGGACTCCGGTCCCGCTACGGCGTCGACTACACCCAGCCCGACAAGGCCAAGGACCAGGAACAGGCCAAGACCCTCGCCGAGCGTCTCGACTACGAGCTCTCCATCATCAACAAGACCGGCTTCGTCGATTACTTCCTCGTCGTCTGGGATTTCATCCACTGGGCCCGCCAGCACGACATCCCCGTCGGCCCCGGCCGCGGTTCCGGCGCCGGCTGTCTCGTCGCCTACCTGCTCGGCATCACCAACCTCGATCCGCTCCGCTTCAAGCTGCTCTTCGAGCGCTTCCTGAACCCCGAGCGCGTGTCCCCGCCCGACTTCGATATCGATTTCTGCATGCGCCGCCGCGGCGAGGTGATCGACTACGTCCGCCAGAAATACGGCAACGACTGCGTCGCCAACATCATCACCTACGGCACCCTCGGCGCGAAGATGGTCCTGCGTGACGTCTCCCGCGTCCACGACCTGCCCTACGCCGACGCCGACCGTCTGGCCAAGATGATTCCTGACGAGCTCAACATCGAGCTCAAGTCCGCCATCGAGAAATCCGCCGAGTTGCGCAACGAGTTCGAGAAGAATCCCGTCGCCAAAAAGATCATCGAGCAGGCCCTCGTCCTCGAGGGCATGGTGCGCAACACCGGCAAGCACGCCGCGGGCATCATCATCACCGACAAGCCCCTCGAGGAATTCGTCCCCCTCACCCTCCAGGAAGGCGATGTCACCGTGCAGTTCGACATGAACGCCGTCGGCAAGCTCGGCTTGCTGAAGATGGACTTCCTCGGCCTCAAGACGCTCACGGTCATCGCCGACGCCGTGGCCAACGTCCGCCGCACCGCCGACCCGAAGTTCGACATCGAGGCCGTCGGCTTCGAGGACGCCAAGACCTACGCCCTGCTCAACTCCGGCCGTACGACCGGCGTCTTCCAGCTGGAATCCGGCGGCATGCAGGCGCTCTGCCGCCAGATCGGCCTCTCCTCCATCGACGAGATCGTCGCCCTCATCGCGCTCTACCGCCCGGGTCCGATGGAGTGGATTCCCGACTACGTGCGCGGCAAGAAGGAGCCGAGCACCGTCACCTACCCGCACAAGCTCCTCGAGGATGTCTGCCGCGAGACCTACGGCGTCATGGTTTACCAGGAGCAGGTCATGGAGGCCGCCAAGATCATCGCCGGCTACACGCTCGGTGGCGCCGACATGCTCCGCCGCGCCATGGGCAAGAAGGACGCCGACGCCATGGCGAAGGAACGCGTCAAGTTCGTCGACGGTGCCGCCAAGGTGAACAAGATCGACGCCAAGACCGCCAACTCGATCTTCGACATCCTCAACAAGTTTGCGGGCTACGGCTTCAACAAGTCCCACTCCGCCGCCTACGCGGTGCTCAGCTACCAGACCGGCTACCTCAAGGCCAATTACCCGGTCCAGTTCATGGCCGCCATGCTCACCTCCGAGCTCGGCAACTCGGAAAAAGTCGCCCACTTCATCGCCGAGTGCGAAGCCATGGGCCTCAAGGTCCTCGGACCCGACGTCAACGAGAGCCGCGAGGCGTTCACGCCGGTGACCTCACGCAACCCGGTAGGGGCG
>JBDKHE010000522.1:0-18100 GCA_039797805.1 Verrucomicrobiota bacterium | reverse complement strand
CGGCGCTCTCCGCGATGCTGAGGGCCTCGGCGAAGGCGCGGACCAGCCGGCCCTGCTGCAGGGTGGAGGCGGAGGCATCGGGCTCCCCGATGGTATGGTCGGCGGCGAGAAGATCGGCGGCGTCGGCCTCAAGGCCGCGGGCGATCGGGTATTCGGAGCCAATGGGTTCGCCGCTGAAACTGATCTCTGCAGGAGGTTCGCCGGCGGCGCGCAGGTGCGGCGCGAGGCAGAGGACGAGGAGGGCGGCTAGCGGGCGGAGCATCGGCTGGATGATCAAGGATGCGGCGAAAGTGTGGTGCGGAAGCTTCCGGTGTCCGAATCCACGAGGAGCGGGGCGTCGGCGGCGGGGGTGTTCTCGTCGGCGGCACCAAGGCTGGAAATCAGGAAATGGGGGGCGGGCAGGAGACGCGTGACTCTCATGGGCAGGGAAAAGGTCAGGAGTCGTAGCCGAGGGAACGCAGCCAAGCTTGGAGGGACAGTAGCGTTCCCCCGATGACCACCAAGGAAACCACGCCCAGCCAGCGCAGCGCGGCCGGTCTTTCGCGCAGGGCGCGCACGGCGTGATAGCCGGGCAGGCCCCGGATCATCCAATAGGCGCCGACCAGCACGCCGAATTCGCCCAAGGCCACGGCGGCGGCGAAATAACTGACCGTTTCCCCGCGCTCGATCGCGCCCAGAATGGTGCGGGCTTGCATGGCGAGCAGGCCCGCACCGCCGAGGCAGAACCCGGCGCCAAGAAGTCGCGCGCTCGCGTCGGAACGCGGCTGCCAGAGGGGCTCGGACATGGCAGACGCCTCAGCGCGTGTAGAGCCCGCAGGGGGCGGAGACCGCGGGCGGACCGCCCGTGATGCCCGTCGGCGGGAGCAGGAGCGGAACCGCTTTGCCGTCAATCCAGAGCTCGGCGGACGTGGCGGCCCGCTCCACGCCCTGTTGCCAGAACGGTGTCATCGCCGCTGGCGCGCGGTGCACGAGCTCGGCGGCGCCCAGGCCGGAAAGTTTGGTGCGGATCTCGTGGCCCGCCACGCGGATGGTGGCGGATGCGGTGTCGGCGGTGAAAGCGAAGTCGAACCAGGCGGGCAGAACCGGGGCGCCTGCGAACGGCGTGCCGGCGAAGATCTTGGGCCCGAAATAGGGGCCGACGTTGACGGCGTCGGTGGAGACGAATCCCATCACGAGCGGGGCCCCGGCGGGGTCGGGTTGCAGGAGAATCATGCCGGAGGGCGCGCTGCCCCGGGGCGTGTGGACGAGGCGGGCGACGTGAACGATGACGTTGGGCATCGGGAGGCCGGGGGCGGTGGCGGCGACGAGGTCGACACCAGACTCCCAGCTCATCCATTCGGAAAGAGAGGTGGCCATAAGGTTGGGATTTTCGTGCCCATGATACCGCAAACCTCCTCTCCTGGGTATACGCATATATGCGTAGTCGGCGCCGGAGGATGCGACCGAGGTGGGAATTTTCGCCTCGCGGCGGTACAGTCGCGGGTAAAGCTGCTGCGCATGTTATCTCTCTGTCAGCACGGTTATGAGGCCCTTCTGGAACGCGAGTTCGCGGCGGCGGGGCTGGCCGTGGCGGAAAAGGGCCCGGGCTGGGTGCTGGCGGCGGCGGGTGAAGTGGAGGGGTTGGCCTTCCCGCAGGTGACCCTGCTGGCGCCGCGGGAATTCAAGGGCGAGTCGGTGAATGCGCTCGCGCAGCAGCTGGCGGATTTCTTCCTGGAAAGCCTGCGGGGTGAACGCATCGACGCGGCGTGGCCCTGCGTTTTTGCGACCGTGCCCGAGGTCGTGGGCTTGGGTCGCCGGTCCAGCGGGGTCGAGAAGGCTTTCGGCGAACTGTTGCGCAAGAAGCTCAACCGCGTCGCCAAGATGGCGGTGCCCGAGCTGCCGCGCGGGGGCGGGGCCGCTCGCGGGCTGTTCGTGTACTTCACCGATTTTGGCCGGGTGTTCGCCGCGCGGGAGCTGCGTCTCGGCGGCCAGCGGCGCATGGCGGATGACGACGCGGCGCCGTCGCGGTCCTATCTCAAGGTGGAGGAAGCCTACATCGTGCTCGGTCACGAACCCCAGCCCGGCGAAACGGTGGTGGATCTCGGGGCGGCTCCGGGCGGCTGGAGCTACAGCGCGGCCAAGCGCGGTGCCCGCGTCATCGCGGTGGACAACGGTCCGTTGAAAGGGGGCGCGCTGAACAACCCGCTCATCGAGCACCGGCTGGAGGATGCGTTCAAGTTTCGTCCGGCGGACGGGCAGGTTTTTGACTGGCTCTTCTGCGACCTCGTGGAGGAACCGCATCATGTCGTGCAGGACATCGTGACGCCCTGGCTGGTGCACGGCTGGTGCCGGCGCTTTGTCATCAACCTCAAGTTTGGGCACGTGGATGCACTCGCGTTGCTGCGCGAGTTGCGCGCCGCCGATTCGCCGTTTTCGCGGCACGCCAGCGGGTGCCATATCCGGCACCTTTACCATGATCGTGAGGAGTTCACGGTCGTGGGTGACCGCATCGGTTGACCCCACCCGTTGGGGGTTGCTGAGGCGAAATCCACAAGCGGTGGGGGCCGGACTGATTCGCAGGGTCGAATTCCCGTGCATATCTTGCTGTGCATCGATTGTGCCGCGTACCCGACCGACCATGAGTCGGGGTGATAAATCGGGAACAGACTATCGCGGCGTTTGACGGTGTTTGCTGGAGGGAATTTTAGTTGGGCTCCGCGATGCGACACCTCCGGTGAGGGAGTGGCATTTTCATCCGCGGAACGACTCGCTTTCCATGTCCCAAAACAACCATCCCAAGGTGCATGCCGCCAACGGCCTGCAGGACTTTATCGCCATTTCCCGCTACGCCCGCTATCTTCCGGAGAAACGCCGCCGCGAAACCTGGACGGAAGCCGTCACGCGCGTGCGGGACATGCATCTCGCGCACTTCGCCGACCGGCCGCTGGCTGAGGCGGTGCAGGCGGCGCAGGCCGCGGGCGAGGCCTCGGCGGCGCACGCCGAGGCGCTGGGTGGTTACCGCACGTTGCACGAGGCGATCCGCGCAGCCTTTGCGGCGGTGAAGGCCCGCGAGATCCTGCCGTCGATGCGCTCGCTGCAGTTTGGCGGCGAGGCCATTCTCACCAAGCACGCGCGCATCTACAACTGCGCCTTCACTTATCTGGACCGGTTGGAGTCGTTCCGCGAAGCATTCTATCTGCTCCTCTGCGGTTGTGGCGTGGGTTTCTCGGTGCAACTGCGCCATGTGTCCCGGCTGCCGGCGCTGGCGCCGCGGCAGGAAGGCGCGGAACCGGTGCGTCACGTGGTGGCCGACACGATCGAGGGCTGGGCCGATGCGCTGCACCTGCTGATGGAGCAGGCCGTCGCCGGCCGCGCGGTCGACTTTGATTATTCCCTGATCCGGCCCGAGGGCGCCCCGCTGCGCACCACCGGAGGCAAGGCGCCGGGACCGGAGCCGCTGTTCCACACGCTGACGCGCATCGAGCGGATTTTGCGCGGCGCGGCCGGGCGTCAGCTGAAGACGATCGAGGCCTATGACATCCTCTGCTGGGCCGCGAAGGCGGTCCTCTCGGGCGGTGTGCGGCGGTCCGCCACCATCTGCCTGTTCTCCGTGGACGATGCCGACATGGCGGCGGCCAAGACGGGCAACTGGCTGGCGGAGCATCCGCAGCGCGTCGCGAGCAACAACTCTGCGGTCATCATCCGCGCGACGGCCACCCGCGAGCAGTTCATGTCCCTGTTCGAGCAGCAGAAGCAGTTTGGCGAGCCGGGCTTCTATTTTGTGGAAGATGCCGATTACGGCGCTAACCCGTGCGTCGAGATCGGGCTGCATCCGCGGCTCAAGCTGGACAAGGCGGCCATCGCCCGGCTGCGCGAACTCGGGCACAAGGGTCCGCTGAGCGAAGGCGAGGTGCTCACGGGGGTGCAATTCTGCAACCTCGCGACCGTGTCGGCGTCCGCGGCGGACAGCCGGCCGTCATTCCATCGCCTGTGCGCGCTGGCGTCGTTGATCGGCACGCTGCAGGCGGGCTATACGAATTTCCGCTACCTTACACCGGTCTCGCAGGTCATCACCGAGCGCGAGGCATTGCTGGGGGTTTCGCTCTGCGGCATTCTTGACCGGCCGGAACTCCTGCTGGATCCGGCGGTGTTGCGCGACGGCGCCGAGGTCGTGAAGGGCGTCAACGCCATCATCGCGCGGGCGCTGGGCATCCGGCCGGCGGCCCGCACCACCTGCGTGAAGCCCGAAGGCACGGCCAGCCTGCTCCTCGGCACGAGCAGCGGACTGCATCCGCACCATGCGCGTCGCTATTTCCGGCGGGTGCAGGCCAATGTCTATGATCCGGTGTACCGGCATTTCCGCCGCGCCAACCCGCACATGGTCGAACCCAGCGTCTATGACCTGAACGGTCGCACCGAGGTGATCACGTTCCCGGTCGAGGGACCGGTGTTCGGCGTGTATCGCGAGGATCTTTCCGCCACCAAGCACCTCACCTACATCCGCCTGGTGCAGGAGAATTGGGTACAGGCCGGGCGCCGCCACGAGGATCATTCCCCGGGCTTGCACCACAATGTGTCCTGCACGGTCTCGGTGCGCCCCGACGAGTGGGATGCGGTCGCCGAGTACATCTGGACGCACCGGCACAGTTTCACCGGCGTGGCCCTGCTCCAGGACTGCGGCGACAAGGTCTATGCCCAGGCCCCGCGCGAAGGCCTGGCGACGGCCGCGGACATCGAGAAATGGAACATGCTCGATTACATGCCCGTGGATTTCACGACGCTGGAAGAGTCCGAGGACATCACCGAACTGAAACAGGTCGCCGCGTGTGCGGGCGGGGCCTGCGAGCTGGTGTGAACGTTACCGCAAAGACGGCTTCTCCGCGCGGGTGAGAATCAGGAGGCCGGATCGAGCGGCACCTGCTTGGTCCGGCTGAAGAACCGGCGCCAGGTCAGGGCGAAGCCGGTGTACGCGAGGACGGCGCCGGCGAGGGAGGCGAGGCCGGCGATGAACTGCGCGAATCCGCCGAGGGCCTCGCCGGTGTGCAGGAAGCGGGTCCAAGCACGGAGCTGTCGCTGCGCGGGGAGCTCGGCAAAGCCGTCGGTCTGCAGCAAGGCTCCGGTAAAGGGATCGAACTGCAGCGTGGTAGTCGCGGTGCGCGGCCAGGTGCCGGTCTCACGCACCGTGAAGCTGACGGGTTGCGGTTTGGCGGGATCGGGACGGTGGGCGAAGCGGAAGCTGATGGTTTCCCAGTTCCGCCGCTCGCGTTGCACCGTGGCGAGCAGGTTGTCCCGGGAGACGGCGCGGGCATCGGCGGTCGGCGTCGTCACGGGCACGGACGGTGGTGGGGCTCCGCTGCTTTGGGGTCCGCCGGCGGGAAGCGGGGTGCCGGTGAGCGGGTAGGTCAAGTCAGCCGCCCAGCGGAAGGAGATCGGCAGGGCGGTGAGCGTGAGGACGATCAGCACGGGAGCGCACCAGAAGCCGAGCACGTTGTGCCAGTTCCAGTCGCGCGCGCGGCTGCTGGTGTTCTGTTTGAACCAAATCGCCGGCCGGAAGGCGCGCCAGGTAAGTGTGCGTGGCCACCAGAGCACGAGTCCGGAAAGGGCCAGGAAGCAAAACGCAGTGTTGGCGATACCGGTGACGAGCTTGCCGCGCGGACGCGAGGCTTCCCCCGAGAAGCCAAGGTAGCGGTGCCACTCGAGCATCCGCTGCATGAATTCAGCCATGCCGGTCGAGGCCGAGCGGCGCACTTCGCCCGTGTAGGGGTTGGCGTGGTAGCTCTCGGTGCGGCTGACCGTGAACGCCACGGCGGTGTCCGGGTTGCGCGCCACGACGATGTTGCCGGGCTTCGCTTCCGGGAAGGTCGCCCGGAGCTTGCCGGCCAGTTCGTCGATGGAGAGGCGGGGCGTTCCTTCCGCAGGCACGGCGATTTGCCGGGCATCACGCTCGGCCCAGGCGGTCAACTCCTTCTCAAAGGCGAGGGCGGTGCCGGTGAGGCAAAGCACCGCGATGATGAGACCGCAGACAATGCCGGCGGCGAGATGGAGCCAGAACAGGACGGAGCGAATGCGGGACATGGGGGGGAATGTTGGAAGGTATCGACGGGTGGCGAGCGATTATCCCGTGATTTGATTGGCAGGTTCCGGCGGCGCACCCCGCCCTGCCGGGCACCCCTCTTCCTAGAGGGGATTCCCTGACCAGTTGATTGGGTCCCCTCTAGGAAGAGGGGTGGCGCGAAGCGACGGGGTGTGTTGGTGGAGTTGAACGCAACGAATGCCCCATCAGAACGTCGTCGTCAGGCTCACGCGGATGGCGCGCGGGGAGCCGGGAGTGATGTTGTTGTTATTGTGCGCGGAGGCGAAGTAGGCGCGGTCGAACACGTTCTCGACGTTCAGCTGGGCGCGGATCCGTTCGTTGAAGCGGCAGAACACGGCGGCGTCGAACCGCGTGAACGAGGGCAGGGTGACGGAGTTGTCGGTCGAGGCAAAGATCTGGTCGCGGTAGATCGCGCCCAGACCGAGACCCCACGTGCGGTTCAGGTCGTAGCGGTTCCAGAGCGAGAAGGTGTGGCGCGGCAACTGGGCGAGGCGGGCACCGGCGACGACGTTGGCGGACTGCGTCGTCTTGATCTGGCCGTCCTGATAGGCGTAGCCACCGGCGACGACCCATTGTTTGGTGATGCGGCCGGTGAAGCCGAGTTCCACGCCGCGGGCGCGCTGGCCGTCCACGAGGAGGGATTTGGTCGCGTCGGCGGGATCGGGAATCACCACGTTGCTGCGGTCGAGCTGGTAGGTTGCGGCGGTGAAGGCGAGATCCTTGCGCACATCCCACTTCACGCCGATCTCGTAGTTGGTGAATTCCTCGGGCTTGAGCGACTGGTTAGTAAGATTCAGCGAAGAGAGCTGTTCGCCGGCGCGCGGGACGTAGGTCATCGTGTAGCTCGTGTAGAACGAGACCTGATCAGCGGGCTTGTAGATGAGGCCGGCGCGCGGTGACACCATGCGGTCGGTGCGGGCGATCGAACTCGCGGTGCGGTGATTGTCGAAGTCGACGGAGAATCGCTCCAAACGCGCGCCCACGATGGCCTGCAGCTGCGGCGACAGGGTGATCTGGTCCTGTGCATAGACGGCGACCGTGCGGGCGACGCCGTGGTTGTCGGCATCCGTGGCGCTCGGACGGAACGTCACGGGCAACGTGGTGCGGGGCGCCGAGACCGGCACCGAGATCGAGGTGGTCGTCGGACTGATGGTCGTGAAGTAGCCGGTGTTGCGCTGGTTGTCGGTGACCTGACGGCCCAGCTCGAGGCCGGCCAACACCTGGTGCTACACCGCACCGGACTCGAATGTGTAGATGACATCGGTCTGGTTGAAGAGGTTGTCGCGGTCCGTGCCGTTGTTGTAGGCGTTGATCGCGACGCTGGTGCCGGCGGCGTTCACCGCGCCGGGATAGACATTCTGATAGAATTTCCCGTAGGCGCTGAAGCGGGTGTGGTTGCGGACACTGAAGCCCGGGGCGAACTTATGTTCGAGCTGGGCAAAGGCCGAGTTCACCGAGACGCGCGCCTCGCTCTGGGCGGGATCGCCGAAAAAGGTGGATGCATCCGTCGCGAGGGGCCGGCCCTGGTAGGAGGAAACGCCGCGATCCGCCACGCGCTCGTCGTGGAAGTGCTCGTAGCCGAAGCGCAGCGTCGTCGCGGAGGAGAGCGTGTACGCAAACGTGGGGTTCACGCCGTAGCGCTTCAGCGTCACGCCATCCCGGTAGGTGTCGCTGTCCTCGTACAAACCCGTGACGCGATAGGCGAAGGCCGCGGAGAGGGCCTGTCCGGCATCGAACGTGGCGCGGAGCTGGTTCCAGGAACCGGCCTGCAGGGTGAACTCCTGCTGGTCGTGACCGCGGGCGACCTTGGTCACGCGGTTGATGAGACCGCCGGAACCGCCGCGGCCAAAGATCATGGCGTTGGGGCCCTTGAGCACCTCGACGCGGTCGACGTTGTAGAGGTCGCGAAAGTACTGCACGTCGTCGCGCACGCCATCCACGAAGAAGTCGGCGGTGGTGCTGTTGCCGCGGAGGACAGGCGTGTCGCGGTTGCCTTCGCCCTGGGCGATGCCCACGCCGGGGACATAGCGCGTGACGTCGCCGATGTTGCGCATCGCCTGGTCCTCGATGAGCTCGCGGGTGACCACCGTTATGGCCTGCGGCACGTTCAGCAGGGCGGTGTCGGTCTTGGTCGCGGTGAAGGAGCGTTTGACGGCGTAGTCGTCGTGGCCGCTCTGGCCGTTGACGGAGACCTTTTCCAATTTGATGACCTCGCGGTCGTCGTGCGGCAGGTAGCTCGGGGTGATCTCACCCCGCATCAGCGTGGGACCGGCGAGCAGGGCGCAGGCGAAAATTAGGGCCAGCGTGGTGCGGCGGGTTAGGCGAGACTCGTTCTCAATTAGCGGACGTGGAGTTTGCATGATGAAAAAAGGTCGGTCGAGGGGCCTCAGGCCTGGTGCAAGGCGAGGACGAATCCCACCAAGGTGCCCACCGCTAGAAACACCCCGACGATGAACCTCAGGTCATCGTGGAGCTGCTTAGCGTGGCGTGGTGGGAGGGCTTTCATTGGCGAGGTCACATGAGGATGAGACACAGTCTCACGTCAATGATTTATTTGAGAACTTGTCTCATAAATCGCCTTGCGTCGGCATTGACTTACGCAAGTGGCTGGTCTTAAACGATTCCATGACCAGCGAGCTCGCCGTCGAATTAGGCGCAAAAAGCTATCCCATTCACTTCCCCAATGACGCCACTTCCGCGATTCAGGCGCGGTTGGGGGAGTATGCGGCAGCCGGTCGGGTCAGCGTACTGCTGACGGATGACGGTGTGGCGCGCGCGCAGTCGGAGTTCCTGGCGAAAGCGTTCGGGGCGATCCCGCGGTTGATCGTGCCGGCGGGGGAACGCACCAAATCGTTGGAAAATCTTGGCCGCGTTTTGGACTTTCTCGCTGCGAACCGCATCAACCGTCAGGGGATCCTCTGGGTCGTGGGCGGCGGAGTCGTCGGCGATCTGGGCGGGTTTTCGGCCGCGAGTTATCTGCGGGGCATCCAATACGTGCAGGTCCCGACAACGCTGCTCGCGATGGTCGACAGTTCGGTGGGTGGAAAAACCGGCATCAATCTTTCGGCGGGCAAGAACCTGGTCGGGGCCTTTCATCATCCGCGCGAGGTCTTCATCGGTCGCGAGTTTCTGCAGACCCTGCCGCCGCGCGAGTTTGCCGCCGGCATGGCCGAGGTCATCAAATACGGCCTGTTGGGCGACCGCGCGCTGTTCGAGCAGCTGGAACGGAAACCGGTGGATGTGCGCAGTGACGAGTTGCCGGCGGTCATCCGCCGTTGCTGCGAGCTGAAGGCCGCCATCGTCAAGGCCGACGAGCTGGAACTCGCGGCGGAAGGCGGCCGCGCCCTGCTGAATCTCGGACACACTTTCGGCCATGCCGTCGAACAGGCGACCGGTTACACGACCTACCTGCACGGCGAGGGCGTGGCCATCGGTCTCGCGGGCGCGGCGCGGTTGTCCCACAAGCTCGGGCTGTTGACCGAGGCGGACATCGGGCGCGTGGAAAAAACCATTCTGGCCCACGACCTGCCGGTGCGGCTGCGTGGTCCCCTCCCGATCACGGAGCTGCAGGCCGCCACTTCGCGCGACAAGAAGAACCGCGCCGATGGCGTGCGCTTCGTGATCCTCCATTCCCTGGGGCAGGCCGCCACCCGCTCGGGCATCGCCCCGGCCACGGCCGAAGCGGTCTGGCGCGAACTCGGCGCGGTTTAGAATTTGGGTGCCTTTCGCGGGCAAAACCGTACACTGACCTTCCCATGTCAGCCATCGACGAAGGTATTGTCCGCGAGTATTTCGAGCAAAACGGATTTATGGTCCGCCAGCCGCGCAAATACCAGGTCGCGGCGCGGCGCAAAACCGGCGGGGAGGAAGTGGATCTGGCGGTCTTCAACCCGGCCTGGCGCCGCGGTTCGCGCAAACCCGGTTTCTTTCTGTTCGCGAACGAGCTGCCCTATGTCCGGCAGGCGATCGTGGCGGTGAAGGGCTGGCACACGGGCGTGTTCACGCCCAACATGCTCAAGAGCAGCCCGGAAATCTTCGGCTTCCTGCAGGAGAACGTGCTCAAGGACGTGAGCCGGTTGTTCCCGGCGGAGGAGGACGGCGGCGCCGGGGACTTCACCAAGATTCTGGTGCTGCCGAGTCTGCCGACCGCAGAGCCCTTTCGCTCCCAGAGCCTCGATCTGCTGAAGGAGCACGGGGTCGACGCGATCATCTCCTTCCGTTCGATGCTCCTCGACCTGCTCGACAAGGTGGAGGTCAACCAGAACTACATCAAGAGCGACACCCTGCAGGTCATGCGCATTCTCAAGAATTACGATCTGATCAAGGACACCCAGCTGGACTTCCTGCCCGAGCGGCCGGCCGTCCGCCGGAACCGGGGAGGAGCTGCCGAGTGAGCATCCATCCGACCGCCATCATCGAGGAAGGTGCCGTGCTGGGGGCTGGCTGTGTGATTCATCCGCACGCGATCATCAAGCGTGGCACGGTGCTGGGTGACGGCGTCGCCGTGCACCCGTTCGCCGTCATCGGCGGGGATCCCAATTTCCTCAAGTTTGATCCGGTCACCGTCAGCGGGGTGCGCGTGGGCGCCGGCACGGTCATTCGCGAACACGTCACGATCAACCGCTCCATCTATCCGGGCAAGGATACGACCGTCGGCGCGCGCTGCTACCTGATGGCCAATGCGCATGTCGGTCACGACTGCGCGGTGGGTGATGACGTCGTGCTCGCCACGAACATCATGCTGGGCGGACACGTGGACGTGGGCAGCCACACCTTTTTCGGCGGCGGGGCGGGGGCGCACCAGTTCAGCCGCATCGGCGAGGGCGTGATGATCGCCGGCCTGGCGCGGATCACGCAGGATCTTGCCCCGTTCTTGTTGGTGGCTGAGCGCAACGAGGTGTCCGGCCTGAATCTCGTCGGACTCAAACGTCGCGGCGTGGGCCGCACCGCGATCGCGGAGCTGAAGGCGTGCTACGCGGATGTCTTTGCCGGCGGTGATCCGCGCAAACTCGCGGCCGCGCGGCTGGCCGCCGGGGTCGCGACCGACGAGGCGAAGCGGTTTCTGGAATTTTTCGCCGGCGGCAAACGCGGTTTTGCCCGGCCCGAGCGCGGACCCCTTCCAGGCGGAGCGGACGAGTCATGAAACCGCTGGCCATCACGTGTGGTGATCCTGCCGGGGTTGGCCCCGAGATCATTGCGGGGTGGTTGGCGGCGAATCCTGGCGAGGCCTCGTACGTGGCGGTGCTGGGACCAGCGCGTTGGCTGGAAACTTTGCCGGCCGGTCCGGTGAAGATCGCGGTGGGGTTGGACGAGTATGCGGCGACACCCGGGCAGCCGGACGGCGAGGGCGCGCTCCTGGCGTGGGCGGCGATGACCCGTGCGGCGGAAGGGGTGAAGAACGGCGAGTTTTCCGGTGTGGTGACGGGTCCGGTCAGCAAGGAGCGTCTGGCGGCCATCGGTTATCCGTTTCCGGGGCAGACCGAGTTTTTTGCCGCCCAATGGGGTGGTGACGCCGTCATGGCTTTTTGCGGCGGTCGGCTGAGGGTCACCCTCGCGACCTGGCACGTGCCGCTGCATCAGGTTGGCCGACTGCTCGGTCCGCATCTGCTGCATCGCACGGTGTCGGCGGCCAATGAGCTGGCCCGGGCTGACGGGGTGGCCGAGCCCCGCATCGGGGTCTGCGGGCTCAATCCCCACGCCGGTGAAGGCGGTATTATCGGATACGAGGAGAAGGACTTCATCGACCCGGCCCTGGATCACATGCGCCCGGAATTCCCCGGTTTGTCGCGTTGTCTGCCGGGCGACACCCTGTTTGCGCGGGCGTTGCGCGGGGAGTTCGATGTCGTCATCGCCCTTTATCACGATCAGGGCCTCGCCCCGCTGAAGGCCGTTGATTTTGACGAGGCGGTGAACGTCACTTTGGGCCTGCCCTTTGTGCGCACCAGCCCGGATCATGGCACGGCGTTCGGGATCGCCGGCCAAGGTAAGGCCAGCCCGCGCAGCTTCGCCAACGCGGTGACGGTGGCGCGGCGCTTGATTAAACGCCGGAGCGGGGCATAGGTTGGGGCGTATTGAACACCACCCAACCAGTCCTGCCTCCCGTTGAAGGGGTCCGTGAAGGCAACGAAAACCTCGTGCGCCTGACTCCGGCGGCCGGAGCCAAGGTCGGGGCCCTCATCGCCCGGGACCGGCAGGGGGACTTTCTCCGTATCGCCATCACCGGCGGGGGCTGCAACGGCCTGAGCTACAAACTCCGTTTTGCCGTCGAACCGAAGCGCGGGGACATTCTGGTCCGGACCGCCGACACCCAGGTTCTGGTGGACGCCAAGACGGCCCTCTACCTCAAGGGGACGGTTTTGGACTACTCCGACAAGATGATCGGCGGGGGGTTCAAGTTCACCAATCCCAACGCCAAGGCGTCCTGTTCCTGCGGGGAAAGCTTCAGCGTTTGACCCCGCCGGCGGGTTTCCCCTCGCAAATAGGTGTTGTCATCCGGGGTGAGAGCGGCAAAAAACAGGTCCACTTACCAAGTTAGCAAACCCTACTGAATGGCACTATCCTCTTCTTCGTCCGGCGGCCGCACCCCTTATAACCGCGATAATCGTCGCAACAACGACCCCTTCGCCGCCATCCGCCGCAACATGCGGATCAAGTCGCCGCAGGTCCGCGTGATCAGTCCGGAAGGACGTCAGCTCGGCATCATGGAGACGCAGAAGGCCATCGCGCTGGCGCTGCAGTTCAATCTGGATCTGGTCGAAGTGGCCGCGGCGGCGACCCCGCCCGTGTGCCGCATCATGGATTTCGGCAAGTACGTCTACGAGGAGCAGAAGAAGCACGCGCACAGCAAGCCGGCTGGCACGAAGATGAAGGAGATCGAGTTCACCGTGCGCATCGAGGCCCACGATTTTGAGACCAAGCTGCGTCACGCCGAGGAATTTCTCGATCACGGCAACAAGGTGAAGCTTCGCCTGAAGTTCCGCGGCCGCGAGATGGCGCACACCGAGATCGGTTTCGGCGTCATGACCAAGGCTCTCGCTGAGCTGGCCAACATGGGTCATCCCGATTCGCCGCCCAAGCTGACGGGCAAGCAGATCAACGTCATGCTTTCCCCGCTGCCGGCCAACAAGCGCAAGCCCAAGTTCCATACGCGTGCCGCCGACCACGTGCCGGAACATTCCAACGAACCCGCGGCCGAGTGATGCGGCAAGGTGATGCTGGGGTGAAGTTCATCGCCCGCGCCCTGTTTGTTGCGGTCATGGTCGGGTTGGCACTGGTCAGGCCGCTGCACGCGGCGGGCGCCAAGCCGGTCGAGTTGGTGGAGCTGGGTCGCAGCTTCGGCCTGACCGCCACCTGGCTCGATCCGGAGGAGGAACTCCAGCTAAAGAGCAAGTGGACGACCCTGGAATTCGAGGCCGGCAGCCGCGAAATGGCCTGGAACGGGCGCCGCCTGTTTCTCGGCGAACCGATCCGGACGATGGGTCGCTCGCTCGGCATCTCGCCGGTTGATCTGCGCACGCGCGTGATACCGCTGCTCAATCCGGCGGCCGTGCCGGCGCCCGGCGAGCTGCGCCTGATCGCGATCGATGCGGGCCATGGCGGCAACGACACCGGTGCTTCCAATCAGGCGCTGAAGCTGCAGGAAAAAAAGGTGACGCTCGACGTGGCCCGCCGCCTGCGCACCAGCCTGCTGGCCCGCGGCTACCAGGTCGTGATGACCCGCGCCAACGACCGCTATGTCTCGCTGGACGACCGCCCGCTGATGGCCAACAAGGCCGGGGCCGATCTCTTCATCAGCATCCATTTCAATTCGCTGCCGGGCAATACCAAGGTCGGCGGCGTCGAGACCTATGTGTTCACGCCGGCCGGGGTCCGCTCCACCGCGTCGCACCAGCGCGACGCCGGTGACCAGAAAGTGTATGCGGGCAACGCCCAGGATCACTGGAACATGGTGTTGGCCTCCTCGATCCAGGATCGCCTGCTGGATCAGCTGGGCGTCGTGGACCGCGGGCTGAAGACGGCCCGCTTCGCCGTGCTGCGCACCATCCGGTGTCCGGCGGTGCTCGTGGAGGCCGGCTTTCTGACGCATCCGACCGAAGCGCGCAACATCAACACCCCGGCCCACCGCCAGCGGATCGCCGAGGCCATTGCGGATGGGGTGGGGGATTACGCGGGACGCTTGCGCCTGGCGCAGCCGAAGGGATGATCCTGCCATGCACGGATCCTCCCGCGGCCCAGGGTTGTTCTCACTTTCTGCGATGCAGCGGAACGGTCGCCGGCTGATCCGCGCGGGCCTGGCCGTAGCCATGGGACTGCTGGCCGCGTGTTCCTCCCCGGCACAACCGGCGCCGGAGGTCGTGCCGGCCCCGGTGCCAGTGGCGCCCGCGCCGGTCCTGTCGACCGCTCCGGCCGCCCCGGTGCGCGTCGCGCCGACGCGTACGCCGGCCCAGCTCTGGCCGTTCACCAAGCTGGCGGGCGCCGACTATGTCAGCCTCGAGGCCGTGGCGGAGCGCTATGGAATGAAACTGGCGTGGGCCAAGCCCGACCTCGAACGCACTTTGGCCGACGCGCGCGGCGTCCGTTTTCGCTTCGAGGTCCGCCAGCGTGACAGCTATCTCGACGGGGTGAGGGTGTTTCTCGGGGCTCCCGTGATGCTGCACAAGGGCGAGCTCTGGATCGGCAAACTCGATGTCATCAAGACCGTCGCGCCGTTGCTCCGCCCCGAGGACCATCGGGTGCTGTTGCCCGATGCGCCGCCCAGGCTGATTGTACTGGACGCTGGTCATGGCGGGGCCGATCCGGGCAAGCAGAACCTCCGCTTGAAGCTCAACGAAAAGGACCTGACGCTCGATGTGGTGCTGCGCCTCAAAAAAATTCTCGAGCTCCGCGGGTATGCGGTGCGGCTCACGCGCAGCGAGGATGTGAAGCTGGCGCCGGAGCAGCGCGCCGACCTGGAACGTCGTGCCGGCGTGGCCAACGAGGCCAAGGCCGACCTGTTTCTCAGCATTCACTTCAACGCCGTGGAACCCAAGGATGCGGCCCGGGTGACGGGCACCGAAACCTATGTCCTGACGCCGCAGTTCCAACTTTCCAGCACGGACAACACGGGTGACTCGCTCACCGGCATCGCCTTTCCCGGCAACAAGCAGGATACGGCCAACGTGGTCCTAGGCTACCACCTGCACCGCCAGATGCTGAGCGGATTGAAGTCGTCGGACCGCGGATTCAAGCGCGGCCGGCTGCGCGTCCTGTGTTTTCCCGAGTGCCCGGCCGCCCTGCTGGAGGCCGCGTATCTTTCCAACGACAAGGAGGCGGCCCGCCTCGGCACCCCGGAGTTTCGCCAGGAAATCGCCGAAGCCATCGCCGAGGGCGTGGCGGCCTACAGCGCCACGCTGGCCGGCTTGCGTAATGCCCCGCCTCAGGTTAACTGATTCCCATGCCCATGCGCGTCTCCCTCTTTCTCACCGCCCTGCTGGCGACCGTTTCGGCTCATGGTTGGAGCTACACCGGCCACCGGGCGGTCAACCAACTCGCCATCGCCTCTCTGCCGGAAGATTTTCCTGACTTCGTCCGCACACCCGCGGCGACCGCGCGGATCCTTTATCTGGCGAACCTGCCGGACAACTGGCGCAACGTGGATCCCTGGCTGAACCAGGTGGGGGCGAGCTGGACCGATCATTTTCTCGACCTCGAGGAGCTGCCGCTCGCGGGGCTGGATCCCCGGGCGGTCTCCTCCTTCCGCTACAATTTCGTGGTCGCCTTCGCCGCGGGGCGCGCCGCGCATGCGGACAAGTTTCCCGCGATCGACCCGGCGAAAAATCGCGACCACACGCGCGGCTGGCCGGGCTTTTCTCCCTGGGCCATTGCGGAGTGGACGCAGAAACTCCGTTCCGCCTTTGCCTACCTCAAGGCCTACGAGGAAATGGGGGGCACGCCGGAGGAGATCGCGAACGCGCAGGAGGACGCCATCTACGCGATGGGGATTCTCGGGCACTACGTGGCCGACGGCGCGCAGCCGCTGCACACCTCCGACAAGTACAACGGCTGGACCGGTCCCAATCCGCAGGGGTACACCACCTGGAACGGGATCCACAGCTGGATCGATGGCGGCCTGATCGGCAAGGCGGGCATCAACGTCACCACGCTCGTGCCCCGCATGATGCCGGTTGGCGCGCTGCCCGCGATTGTCCCCGCCGACGGACGCGATCCGATTTTTGTCGCCGCAATGGATTACCTGCTGGCCAGCCACGAAATGGTCGAGCCGCTCTACCAGCTGGAGAAGGACGGCAAGCTGGGCAACGGGGACAACCCCGTCTCTCCGGAAGGCAAGGTCTTCATCGAGAACCGGCTCATGGTCGGCGGGACCATGCTGGCCAAGCTTTGGGTCACGGCTTGGAAATCCGCCCCGGTCGACACCTACCTGCGTTCGACATTGGCCAAGCGCCAAGCCGCCGCCGGGGCCGCCAAGTAGCGCTCACCGCTCTTGGATAGCGGCTGGTGCGAGGCGGACCTTTGGCAGGACGAATCCTCCGGATGAGCCTTCGGTCCTGGCGATTCGTGGCGAATTCTCGCGCACTACCAACGTCCCCATCTTGTCGGACGATTTGATGGGTTCGCTTGGTCGGGGCGATGGCCCTCAGTCGCATCGTCAGTCCTTGGGGGCGCGATAGTGGACGACGCGCACTTTTTCCAACGTGACGAGTCCGCCGCCCATCATCGGGTCGAGCAGCGGCAGGAACGCTTGGATCTTTTCCTCGCTGTCGATGATCTCGATCACGAGCGGAAGGTCGGTCGACAGGCGCAGGATCTTGGTGGTGTGCAGGCGGCTGCTGGCGCCGAAACCCATGGCCCCACGCAACACGGTCGCGCCGGCCAGATGCTGGGCCCGCGCCTGCTGCACGATCGCTTCGTGCAGCGGCAGGCCATGGTGGCGATCGGTCTCGCCGATGAAAATCCGCAACAAGGTCGATTCGGTCGGGATGGTCATGTCAGGCTCCTTTCAACTGGTTGAGATACGAGGCGGCGAGGTGGCCCAGCCAGACGGCGACCAGGCAGGCGACCACCGAACCGACGACATTGCCGCCGGCGCGCAGCCATTCGCCGTCGCGGGCCAGGTTGAGGGTCTGCAGGCTGAAAGAGGAGAACGTGGTGTAGCCGCCACAGATGCCGGTCATGATAAATTGGCGGGTATTGCCGCCGGCAAACACGCGTCCGTCGGGCGCGGTCAGCGTGGCCACGAAGCCGATGATGAAAGAGCCGATGACGTTCACGATCAGGGTTCCCCACGGAAAGGTCTCGCCAAACTGATTGGCGACCACGCCCGAGAACCAGAAACGCGCCACGCTGCCCAGCGCCCCGCCCAGACCGACCAACAGGTAAAGCATCATGATGAACTGTGGGAATGTGAGGTTTGCCCAGGAATCATCAGCCGGCGTCGTGCCGGCGGTTTACCCGTGAGGGAAGGCGGAATCCATCGCCACGCGCAGCCAAGCGTGTGGGTGCGGGGTTGGCAAGCGCCGCGTCGGGGCGGCGACGTGGAACGGGCTGGAAAAAAGCCGTCCACGCCGGCAGCCTGCGCGCCGTTGAAGCATGTCACCAAGATCCGGTGTTGCCTGGTTGCGCTCGCCCTGGGCTGCGCGGCCCCGCTGCCTGCGGACGAGCTCGCGGCCCGGCTGGTGATTCTCGCCAATGCGCGCCAGCCGGAGTCGGTGGCCTTGGCGCGATTCTACGCGGAGCAGCGCGGGGTGCCGGCGGCAAACCTGATCGCGCTGCCCATGCCGGAAACGGAGACCATCACGTGGCGGCAGTTTATCGACGAGGTTTATCAGCCGGTCCAGGACGAGTTGTTCCGCCGCCACTGGATCGAGGGCACGGCGAGCTCGTTGCTCGATGCTTTGGGGCGCCGCCGCTTCGCCTTCACCGCCCAGCATCTGTCCTACCTGGTGGTCTGTCGTGGTGTGCCGCTGCGCGTCGCCAACGATCCCACGCTCCTGCCGGTGCCGGACGATGGCCAGACGCCGGCCCAGTTCC
>JBDKHE010000521.1:0-5435 GCA_039797805.1 Verrucomicrobiota bacterium | reverse complement strand
CCGCGATCGAGGGCACCCAATAGGTGATCGGTTGTTCCATGCCTTCGCGGGCGGTCTCCGCGGTGATGGGCGTGCCGTCGTAGTTCATGCCGTAAGTGATCACGGGCCAGCCGTAGTTGCGGCCGCCGCGGATGATGTTAAGCTCGTCGCCGCCGCGCGGGCCGTGCTCGGATTCCCAGAGGACTCCGGTGCGCGGGTCGAAGTCGAGGCCCTGCGGGTTGCGGTTGCCATAGGTCCAGATCGAGGGGAAGGCACCGGGGGTGTTGACGAAGGGATTGTCAGCCGGAATGCGGCCATCATCGTGGATGCGGTGGATCTTGCCGTTGGGCCGTTGGAGATCCTGGGCGTCAGGCCCGCGACCCCGTTCGCCATGGCAAAAATAGAGATAACCGGCCCCGTCGAAGGCGATCCGGCAGCCGAAGTGCACGCCACCACCGGGGCGATAGAATTCGAGCGGTGCCTGCCAGATCTTCTGTTCATCGACCCAGGCTCCGTCCTTGAGGCGACCACGCACGATCTTGGTCAGGCTGACCTCCTTGCCGTCGGCATCCTTGGCGGGATCGGAATAGGCGAGGTAGATCCAGCCGTTCTTGGCATAGTCGGGATGAACGGCGACCTCAAGGAGGCCCCCTTGACCCGCGTCACGCACCGCGGGTGTTCCGGTGATGGCCTTGGGCAGGAGGCGGCCTTTCTCGATAACGCGCAAGCTGCCGGTTTTCTCGGTGACGAGAATGCGGTCACCGGGCAGGAAGGCGATGCTCCAGGGCGTCTTGAGTCCGGTGGCGATGGTCTCGATGCGGTAGGCATGCTCGGCGGTGGTGACCACGCCCTCGGGGATCTGCTGGGTTTCCCGCTTGCGGCTGTACTTGGCGCGCTGCTCCCGGATGAAAATAACCATGGCCCGGATATCGCCCTCGTTCATGAGCGCGTGGAAGGCGGGCATGCCTTTCTCGAGGGAACCCTCGCTGATGATGCGGGCGATGCTGGCATCGTCGCCGTTGCCGCTCGACCATTGGTCATCGAGCATGGAAGGAGCCTGGCCGCCTTCCAGATTCTTGCCGTGGCAGTTGGAGCAGATCTCGGCGAAAATCATGCTCACGTCCTTCTTGAGCGGGGGTGTCTGCGCGGTCAGGCCGATGACGAGGCTGACGAGGACAAGGAGGAGGCGGGGGTAGAGGGAAGGGATTTGCATGGAAGCGAGAGCGGAACGCTAAGGGCAAAGGCCGGTTTTGCAAAAAGTAAAGTCGGGCAAGCCTGCGGGTTGCCTCAAGGCCCATGCGTCCAGCAGCCGGGTAAGAATCCGAGTGCAAGATGCAGGGCGCTGAGTATGGTGCGCGGCTATGTACAAAATCGCTTTTGTCGGGGTCGGGCGGATGGGGGCCAACATGGCCCGGCGTCTCAAGGAGTGTGGTCATGCCGTCACGGCCGTCTATGACGTCAATGAGGCGGCGGCCGGCGCACTCGCCTCGGAATTGGGAGCCCGACTATGCACGCGGCTCGACGAGGTCACCGCGGCGGCGGACATCATCTTCACCGTGGTGACCGATGATGCGGCCCAGTTGGCGGTATTCGCCGAAACCGGCGAGACGCTGCTGACGGGTGCCAAAGGAAAGATCTTTATCAACTGTGCCACGATCTCTCCGGCCACGCACATCGAGGTGGAGCGACGGGCCAAGGCCGTGGGTGCGGTGTCGTTGGAGGGCTGCATGGCGTCCTCGATCCCACAGGCCCGCAACGGCACGCTCTATCTTATGTGCGGCGGCGACCAGGCAGCCTTCGAAAAGGTGCGCCCGGTGCTTGAGAACCTGAGCTCCGCGCTCCGCTACATCGGCTCAGCCGGTCGCGCCGCGCAGGTGAAGGCGCTGGTGAACATGGTGATGAACATCAACACGGCGGGACTCGCCGAAGGCCTGGGTCTGGGCGCCGCGCTGGGGCTCGACCTCGACATGTTGCGCGAGGTGTTTGCGCAGACCGGCGCGAACTCGCAGGTGCTGAAGACGGACGGCGAGGACATGCAAAACCGGGCGCACGACTGCTACTTTTCCGGGGCGCATGCCGCGAAGGATTCCGGCATCGCCGCCCGGCTCGGACGCGAGGCGGGTCTGCGGCTGCCGCTTGCCGAGGCCACGCAGGCGCAATTTGACCGCATGGTGGCGCTCGGGCTGGGTGGGCTCGACAAGAGCGGGGTGGCCGAGCTGACCTTCAAGGGTCGGCATGGCTGAGAGCGAGACACCGGGCTCGCGGACCGCTCGCGTACAATTGTCGCAGAATTGTCACGAAGCCCTGTTACAATTCTGCGCGGATGATGAAAAACATGGCAGCCGCCGAAAACCTGCGAATGAAAGGAGGTGTAGGCAGGTTGTTTGTGTTAGTGAGTTCCATCCGGTAGCTTGGGGTAACCCACCGGAACCTTACCGCCGGGAACCCGTCACGGGTCCCGGCGGTTTCATTTTCAGGTGCTGAAACCTCAGGCCGGCATGATGCAGGAGCGCGCAGAGCGCGCCGGCGGCGTGCGCGGTGGTCGACGTCCGGACCGCCGGTGCGTTGAAGGTGGCCAGCAAGGGCGTCGTGTGCTGGAGATCGACTAGTGCTTTCAGGAATACCATGGCGAGAACGCCGATCCATGGCCATCGCCGGGTCTCCGCCGCGGTGAATTGCTCCACGGCGAGCAGGACCACCACACCGGTAGCCAGTCCGGAGAGACCGCCGTATACCTGCAGACCGGGCTCACAGGCCAGAATCGCGAGGCTGATGCAAGGGGCCGCGAGCAGAATATGCCTTGCCAACAGTCCGGGCCGCACGGACTCAAGCCAGGATCCGGCGAGAACGAGTACGGTGAGGTTCCAAAACAGATGGGAGTGGGAGAAGTGGACCCAGTGCCCCGACCAAAGGCGCCAGAGCTGGCCTGCCGCCAGCGCCGGGCGATCCAACACGAGCTGGTCCTGCCGGGCAGCCGCGAATGCCATCAACACCGCGGGCAGCACGAAGAGCAGGAGCGGGACGCGGAGGACCTTCATGGGAGCGCGAGCTGACACCGGAATCCGGATCAGGACTGCCGAGCAGAGGGATCGCGCCGCAGTGCCGCCATCCCCAACAGGCCGCAGAGGATCAGGGCAAATCCCGCTTCAAGCGAGCCGCCGCCGGTATAGCCGGGCTTGTGCTCGATCTTGACCGACTGGGGTTCCTCGCGGGCGCGAACCTTGAAGAGTTCGATCTCCTGGGCGAGGTTGGTCGTCATCTGCGCCGCCGCCTGCTCAATGCCCAGTGCGGAATCCTTGCTGAGCTCATGCGCGGAACGGAACAGAGTGGCGTTGTTGATCATGCTGCTGGTGCCGGGGGCGCGGAAAAGCAGGCTACGGCTGGGGATGTCGTAGACCACGGCCTCCATCAGGGTGTTGGTCGAGTTGCGCTGGGCGGGAACCAGGTAGGCACCGACAATGGTCCAGTAGGCGATGCTCGCCTCGGTGTCCCGGGAGTTCTGGCTCTGGTCGTAGCCGAGAAGAACGATCACATCGATGCCGAGCATGGCGCGCAATTGGTCCAGGTTTTCAAAACCGCCGCTCGGACGCAGGTAAGTGGCGGGAATGATCTCGATCGACTGGACGAAGGGCAGGGACTTGAACTGCGCGGAGACCTTGCGGAGCAAATCGGTCTTGTGCTGCTCGGTGAAGTTGGCCTGGACGGCATACGGGCCGCCCGGATTGCTGACGGGGAGAAAGGCAATGCCCACCCGCAGGGGCAGGCGAAGGGTGGGGATCTGCGGCTGGATGAAGGGCAGGTCCTTGTTGGGATAAAGGAATTGGACGACGCTGCTGGATTCGTGGTGGCGCCCGCGGCCCCACATGCCGACGCAGCCCGTCAGGCTCAGTGCAAGCAACAGGGCCAGCGTGGAGGTGACGATGCGCAACGACGCGGGATGAGAGCGGAGTGGTGAGTTCATGGGCGCGACTCTACGCGCATCCGATTCCGGGCGTTAGTTGATAAACCTGATGTCGCGCATCGGATTATTCGATGCAGGGAGATCACGGCTTCACCGCCAACCGTCCGGTCAATTCTGCCGATCAGGCTCTGCAGGCGTGTGGGCGACCGCTCAACGGACTGCCAGGTACAGATAGGCGGCGGCGTAAATGGCACACTCGGCGAGGAGCAGGGTGTACCCGAGCTTCAAAAGCGGATTCGTCAGGGTGGAGCGGACGCCCAGCCAGGGCAACACGCCGAGCCGGCCACCCCAGAAAAGGGCGGTGGCGGCGCAGACGGCCCGCGCCAGGGCCGTGCCGGCCACCAGCTCGGGTGCAAAACAGAGAGAGAACAGCCCCAGTGCGGCGATCGTGGCCCCGATTGACGCGTTCTGGGCGACGGCGAAACGGCGGTGGATCAAGGGCAGGCCCGCGAGGTTCTTCTCCCAATCCGGCGGGATGGGCGTGAACCAGGCCAGCACCAGCGTGACAAAATGAAAGCCGCCGGCGAGACGCACACCAAGGATGAGCAAAGGTTCGTCCATCGAGGCGGTCAGGTCTGCTTGCGCAAGAAGACCATGGGTTCGTTGAACAGGGCGGGGTTGACCAGGTTTGCCTTGATCAGCTTCTGGATTTCAGCCCGGTCCTTGAGGTCCTCGGGTATGACCTTGGTGCTCACGGAGCGCAGCGTGAGTTGATTGCCGTCAGCCGACAGCAACCAGGACATATAGACGAATTTGCCGCGATCGCTGCCCGGTTGCAGGCTTTCCACGCTGACCAGCGCCATGTCGGCATAGTCGGTATGAAATGCCCGGTAGAGGTCGTTGTCGAAGGCGACGACGTAGTTGGCGCGGTCGAGCTGCCGGACGATCATCGGTTCCTTGCCGTCCTCGCCGCCGTACCAGCGACCGATCAGGCGCTCGTCAAGGTTGCGGGTGGGTTTCTCCGTGAGCGCCACGTCGTAGTTGCAGCCGGCGAGGAGCAAGGCTGCGGCCGCTCCAAGGCCGGCGAGCAAGAGGCGTGAATTCATGATGGGGGAAGAATGGTCCCACTATGGCGTCGAGACGCGCAAAAAACGCGATCTGATTCCATCAGCGGGAGGGAACCGTCCACGGAAAAAGCCGCGACCGAAGTCGCGGCTTGGGCCCAAAGATCCGCCGGTCAGATGCCGGCGCTGTTCTCGTCGGGGATGCGCATGCTGTAGAAGCTGCGATAGACGAAGACGAGGGCGACGAGGAAGAAGAAGACGCCGATGCCGGTCTTCAGGCCCTCGTTGGTCATCGTCACGGCGATCTGCACGGCGAGCAGGCCGAAGAGCGTGGTGAACTTGATGACAGGGTTCATGGCCACGGACGAGGTGTCCTTGAACGGGTCGCCCACGGTGTCGCCGACGACGGTCGCGGCGTGTAGGTCGGTGCCCTTCTGGCGGAGCTCGACCTCGACGATCTTCTTGGCGTTGTCCCAGGCGCCGCCGGCGTT
>JBDKHE010000520.1:0-3621 GCA_039797805.1 Verrucomicrobiota bacterium | reverse complement strand
TCTGGTCGGCCTGCTGTTCATGGTGGTGGTTGTCTTCTTCATGCCGGGCTGTGCGACCGCAAGCGCCGACTCGGCCGGGCGCACGCGCAACTTTGCCACGACCGCAGCCACGACGGCCGGCGGGGCTTACATCGGCGCCCGCGAGGGTGACGGCAAAGCCAAGAACGCCGCCGTCGGTGCGGCGGCGGGCTTTGTGGTCGGCGAAACCATCAACTACTTCAATAACAAGGCCCAGCGGGAGGCGTATCTGGCAGGCTACGAAAAGGGCCAGTCGAATGCCGTGAAGCAGCAATACTGGATCGCCCGGGACAACCAACGCCCGTCGCTCGATGACGGCTACGAGGAGACCTATTACGAAATCGACGTGCCCCAAACGGATCGCGACGGGGTGCGGCGCGAGCCGACCAAGCGAGTCATTCGCGTGGTCATGCCGAAGGAGGAAACCGGTTCATGAAAACGACGCTCCTTTTGGCCTCGGCGCTGACAATGGGCGCGAGTTCAGGCCTCGCGCAATGGGCGGTGATCGATGCCGCGAACCTCCAGCAAAGCGCCGTGAATTACGCCGCGATGGTGGAGCAGTTGGCGAATCAGGCCACGCAGATCACCAATCAGGTTCGGCAGATTCAGCAGTTCGAAACCCAGCTCAAGCGCATGGGCGACATGGCCAACGTGAAAGACATCGTCGGCTTCGCGCAATTCCGCGCCGACCTGAATCTCCCAACGCAGGTCAAGACCTGGGCGCAGGGCATCGCCCGCGTCGATGGCCGGGGGTTGTTCGGCGACACGCGGGGAGGCATCTTCCGCGAAGTCCGGGCAGACTTCCGCGACTTCGATGGTGCCGTGATTGAACGCGACCCGACCGTTTACAAAGAGTCTCACGACATGGCCGTCACGGTAGATGAATTCAAGGCCGTGCAGAGCGACGTTTACACGCGCCGGGAGGACTTGAAGCGGGCCATCGCCCAAACGAGCGAAGCCCTCAGGGCGGCCGAAACGGAGGCGGAGCAAAAGAAGTTGGAGGCGGTGCTGAACGCTCAATATGGACAGCTCACGGCGGTCGATGCCGAGGTCGCCCTGAGTGCGGCCCAGGTGCAGGTCAAGGCGGCCGAGTCCACGGCCATGACCAATGCGCAGACCGAGGCCGATGCCGAGGCTCGGCGGCGGCTTGCCCAGCAGGAAGCCCGGAAGCTATCGGCTGCGTTCAAGCCCCGTTACGAGACTATGCTCCAATACGTTATTGAAAAACCTTTCACACGCTGACGGCGAACCGCCTCGGGAAAATTCGGTCAAAATGCACCTATGAAAGCACCTACGATCACCGGAGTTTTGCTGATGACGTTGATGTTCGCTGGAGGATGCGTGGACCGGGAAGCGGAAGCGCGGCGGGCACGCGAGGACGCCGAGGCCAAGGCACGTGCCGAGGCAGCTCGCAAGGAAATGAACGCCCTTCCGAAGGCGTTCAAATCGCCGGAATTCTTCAAGCTCAACGAGCCTGATCCCAAAACGACACCGCAGGCGGTCCCCGTCCCTGAAAAGAAGCAGAATCCCTGAGCCTTGATACCATGATGATGCTGGCGACCATCCTTCCCCCATCATACTTCGACGGCTTGTCGTCGTTGTGGGGCGGATGCGCCTATATCGGCAGCGCTATCGTGGCGATTGGTCTGGTTTTCAGCACCGTGAGGGGCCGCCCGGATGCCGGGGAGTTCATTTGGCTTATGGCCAAAGTGTTCCTGATCGGCGTTAGCACGCTCTTTATCAGGGAGTGGCTCATGCGGCTCAGTGACATCATCTTCGCCTTTGGGGCCATGATGGGAGTGGACCCGACTGCCGTGGATGAGCGCTTTGTCACGTTCATCTCGGGGACCAAAGCAACGGAACCGGATTCCAGCATGTGGGACATCATCTGGGGGACCAAATCCATCGGAACCGCGATCTGCTACGCTTTGCTCTGGCTGTTCGGGTGGATGTCCTGGGGCGTTCAATATGTCGTGAAACTCGTTGGTGGAGTCCTGCTCACCGCGGGGTGGGCGTTGAGCCCCATCTTCCTCTCCTTTTTCATGCTCAAGCCGATGGCGGGCGTTGCCCAGAAGTATGTCATCGGATTGGTGGCCCTGGTCTGCTGGCCATTCGGGTGGGTAATCGCAGCGGTTGTCACAAACGCGATGCTCGAAGCGGCGGCAACGGCCAGTCTTGTTCCGGTGTTTGTCGTGGGCGCACCAATCGCCGCGCCTGCCCTGACAGTGTTGCTGATCGGTTCGTGGATGATCCTCAGTTCCGCACTCGCCCCATGGATCAGCACCAAGATTCTGCTGATCGGCGCCAACCCTGCAGTGGCGTTCGCCCAGAGCGTCGGTGGCGTGGCGCAGGCTGCCTTCACGGGCGGTGTCGGAGCGGCCGTCGCTGCCGCAACCGGGGGAGCCGGTGCGGGCGGAGTGATTGCGGCGGCAGCAGGTGGAGCTGCTGCCGCCGGAACCGAGTCGACGATCCGCGGTGGAGGTTCGCCCCGAGTCACTGGAACTGCGGTCGGCGGGCTATCGGGCTTCTACGCGGGGTCCTTCATGCGGCGCCATGCGGCAGCCGCAGAAGAGACCGCCTCGGCTCAAAGACAGCATGCACAGGCGGCCGAAGATTTTGCTGAACAATTCTCTGCTGAGACGAGACGCAGACGGACAAGCCGAAGCGGTTTCGGCAATCAGCCACACTCTGAAGATCCCAACCAAGCAGCCATCGACATCGATTCCCATGCCAAATCCTAGCCAAAGAATTGCCGCTGCCTCGAAGGACTCGATCAATTCGATGCGGCGTATCGCAGTTGCACAGAAGAAGGTCGCCGATGTGCTACTCGACGGCTTGCGCCGCGAAGAGCCGCATGGCCCGGAGGCAGAGCGTCCGCTCAAGAACGTGACGCCTCCGAAATCGAACCCACCCCGGAGGTAGCCGCCATGGTCGCCAACGCCGAAACCGCTTCCGCGCCCGCTTCACGCGTTGCGCCGCAGTTCGGGAAACCGAAATCATCGCTGCTGGCCATTTTTGACCGGCAGCGTCGTCAGTCGTTGATCTGGTTCCTCGTCGCCGTCCTGGCGTGGGTCTGGGCGGTGTGGGACCGCCATCAACTGGTCGAGCAACTGACCCGCAAACGGGAGGTCGTCATGATCGACAGTCTCGGCACCTACTACGTGTCGCCGGTGGTGGACATTCAGGAAGCGAAAGACCTGCATGCGATGCAGACGAAGCTCGCGTGCAAGGCGCTCTTCGAACGCAACCCGGCTGGCTTGGACAACCCCGAGTTGTTCAAACAGCTCTTCCTCCGGGAGGCGGCACAGACTGCACAGGCATCGCTCAACCGGACCAAACCCGAGTTCGAGGCCAAATCCCTCCATCAGAAAGTGGAGGTCGGCGTGCCGGAGATTCTGAGCACGCGCGACAACGCCTTCTACACGTCAGCCGACGTCCAACTGATCCGCGTCGGATCGTATCAGGGCGCACCGATCACGGAAGTGCTTCGCTACCGGGTGAAATTCAAGTTCCTGGTCAACCCGGACCTGACCCGCAACGGGCGGTTTCCGACCGCGGTCGCCGCGTTCCAAGTGGAGCCCATCAAAACGTGAGGACGCGCCA
>JBDKHE010000519.1:0-24269 GCA_039797805.1 Verrucomicrobiota bacterium | reverse complement strand
CTGTTGATGACCAGATTCTGCAGCACCTGACCGATCTGGCCCTTGTCGGCATGGACCGCCCAAAGACCGTCGGTAAGCTTGAACTCGCTGCGCACCTTTGAACCGTGCAGTGAGAAGTTGGTCACTTCCTTGAGCAACTCCGGCAACTCGAGACTCGTTTTGACCGGTTCGCCACCCTTGGCAAAAGTGAGCAGCTGCAGTGTCAGGTCACGGGCGCGCAAGGTGGCCCGCCGGGCATCGGCCAGCCGCGCACTGATGGCGTTGTCCGCGTCGGTATCCGCCTCCGCCAGCGTGATATTGCCGAGCACGACCGTAAGGATGTTGTTGTAATCATGGGCGATGCCACCGGCCAGCAACCCCACGGCCTCCAGCTTGGAAGCCCGCGCCATCTCCTCCTCGAGGTGTCGCCGGGCGGTGATGTCGGTGACAAACCCCTCGTAATAGAGCGCATGTCCGTGCTTGTCCCGGACCGTGCGCGCATTCTCAGAGATCCAGATGGTGCCTCCGCTGCGGTGCCTGACCTCCGATTCGAAATCCGCCACCTGCCCCTGATCATCCATCGCGGCGATAAACTCCTGCCGGCGGCCCGGTTTCACGTAGAGCGACTTGGCTTCATTCTTGTCCATCCACGCCAGCATTTCCTCCTGACGGGTGAAGCCAAAGATCCGGGCGAGGCCCGGATTGATGGTGAGAAAGGTTCCATCCGGGCTGGAGCGATAGATTCCGCCCGCGGCCTGCTCGAAGAGCTCACGATAACGCGCCTCGCTTTCCCGCAGCGCTTTCTCCGCGGCCAGACGGTCGGTGATATCCGTCAGGACAGCCTGCGTCCGGCCAAACGTCGGCACGCCATTTTCCTCATACATCTGCCACTGGAAGGACAAGGTGCGGATCGACCCGTCCAGGCGCCGCACCTCAAATTCACCGATCGAGGAAAGAAAACCATCCCAAACACGCACCACGTTGGAGCAGCGGATGGCCACCGTGCTTTCGGTGAAAATCTCATCCATCCTTTTGAACAGCTCCTCCTTCGAACCGGCTCCGACGATTTTCAGGGTGGCTTGATTGACATTGGTGATCGGGGCCAGGGTGAGCACGGTCTGCCGCGCATCCGGATTGTTCTCCAGATGATCCGCGAGGCTGGTCACGCCTTTTTCCCGCAGTTCCTTGAACCAAGGCACCAGACGCGAGTAATCGAACTCCACGACAGCAATCGGCGCCTGCTCAAAAATCTGACGGTAACGCGCCTCGCTTTCGCGCAAGGCCTCTTCCGTCTTCTTCTGTTGGGTGACATCGGTGAAGACGAGCCGCACCCGGGTATGATCGAGCCGGCCGTCCTTGCGACCGACCTCCCAGTTGATGAGCATGTGGACGAGCTCGCCCTGCATGTTCAGGTACGATTTCTCCAGGGTCAGGTGATCCACGTCGTTCCAAAGCGCGTCCAGTTCGTCGACGAAGACCTCCAGCGCCTGTGCGGTCATCCGTTCCGTCAGCAACCGGTTCATCGACTCGACTGAGTCGAACCCCGAACGGCGCAGCGCATGGCGATTGGCGGTCACCACACATTTTTTCTTCGACAATTCCCGGACTCGCGCGGGGTTCTGCTCCAGAAAAACCCGGATATCCCGGACGCCATCGGCCCGCAACCGGCCCAACTCCTCCATGATGGCCGTATAGTCCTCGATCACGATCGGCGCCGGCGCCAGGTCGAAATATTCCCGCTGCCGCTGCTCGGATTGTTGCAGCTCTTCGGTACGACGCCTGACAAGCGATTGCAGACGGCGATTGGTCAACACGCTTGCCACCACCACCACGAGGGCGATCGCGAGACCCCAAAGCAGCAAGTGCGCCCGTCCTTGCACCTCCTGCATCATGGTCAAGGGCGTGGCGTAGATCATTTGCTCGATCTCGGCGACATCGCCCTGCCCGCTGTAGGCCCGGATGACTTCTCCCATGTGCCGCCACCGTCCCGGATTGATCCTGCCCAGCTCGATCAGATCGGCGTTGATCAGGAGGGCCGTCTGGCTCGCCTCATACTTCATCGCGTCGGGGTCCAAAGCCGGTCGGCTCTTGATGACATCCCCGGCGGGATACTTGGCCACGATCAGGTTGATGAGCTCATCCGGGTGATGCAGGGCATAGTCCCAGCCCCGCAGGAGCGCCCGACGCATCTTTGCCACCAGTTGTGGCTTCGCCTTGCGCACCAGATCGCTGGTGAAAAGGCAGTCGCCGTAGAAATCCACCCCATAGTCCAAGGGCCGGATGATTCGCACGGGCTTGCCGAGGCGGCTCATCTCGTAGGGAATGTCGATGATAAACCCACTCATGGCATCGGCCGTCCCATCGAGAAGTTCATTGGAATCCCAGTTGTTCGGCACCACCTTGACCCGGTCAAAACCGACGCCTTCGTGCTCCAACATCAGACGGACTTCGGACTGCAGCGAAGTGAGGTCCAGCGCCACCCGTTTGCCCACGAGGTCGTGCGGCGTGTTGAGGTTGTCCGAGGCCAGGGTCAGCAACACTTGGGGTGAATGTTGCATGATCGCCGCCACGACCACGACGCCCATTCCCGCCATGCGGCTGGAGACGAGTTGCGGTCCCTGGGAGATGCCAAACTCCGCGCGCCCGGCCAGCACTTCGTCGATGGAATTGTGCACCTGCCCCGAAGTCGGTTTCACCACGACATCCAGGCCCTCTTCCCGAAAATACCCCTTTTCGACCGCTGCATAGGCCCCGGCGAACTGAAACTGATGACGGAAAGGCAGCTGCAACACGACCTTCTCCAATGATCCCTCTGCCCGGGCCGGGAGCGTTGCTGCCCAGAATGCCAAGCCGCAGAAAAACCAACGGAAATGGGGTAGGTTGAACATGCAGTGAACGGCTTTGGGTGACGGCAAATTGCTACGCACACCGCGCGGGATGTCGAGGCGCAACGGCTTCGGAAGCCGCGCAAGATTTTTGCTAAAGGCCATGCTGACGCATGCTGCTCACTCCGTGATGAGTCTCAGGAATGCGCATCGTCGCGAAAGTGAAGCCGCCGACGCAACTGCGCAGGCCCGCACACGCGGGAGCTGCGCCTATCCTCGAGCCGGGATTTGCGCTAGACTGCGATCATGAAACTCCCGCTTTTCTGGGTCGACGCTTTCAGCTCGCAGCTCTTTCGCGGCAACCCTGCCGCGGTCGTGCCGCTCGAGCGGTGGCCGGACGATCGACTCTTGCAGCAGATCGCCTTTGAAAACGGCCTGGCCGAGACCGCCTTCTTTGTTCCCGTCACTCCAGGACGCTATCACCTGCGGTGGTTCACGCCGAAAGCCGAAGTGGATCTCTGCGGGCATGCCACCGTCGCCACGGCCTTCACGCTCTTCACCCAACTGGGTTTTGGCGGATCACACCTGGAGTTTGACTCGCGTTCCGGCCCGCTGGTTGTCCACCGCCTCTCTGACGGCCGGATCGAACTCGACTTTCCTGCCCGGCCCGCGGTGCCCATGCCTCCCCCGCCCGCCCTGCTGCAGGGGCTGGGGGCCAGGCCCGCCCACTATGCCCAGGCCCAGGCCAACCTCGCCATTTTCAACACCGCGGCCGAAGTGCTCGCGCTGCAGCCCGATTTCGCCGCGCTCGCGACCCTCGAGCAGTACGGCACCATTGTCACCGCGCCCGGAACGGATTGTGATTTCGTCTCCCGTTTCTTTGCGCCCCGCGTCGGCGTGCCGGAGGATCCCGTCACCGGATCCGCGCATTGCGTGCTCACCCCCTATTGGGCCCAACGATTGGGCCGCCCCCGGCTGCACGCCCGGCAGGTCTCGGCCCGCGGTGGCGAACTCTGGTGCGAACTGGCCGGTGATCGGGTGAAAATCGCCGGCCACGCCACCCTCTACCTGCAGGGGCACATTCTGGTTTGATCCCCGGCGTCCCACTATCGGGATAATTGTCATGGTCACAGTTTGCTATTGAAGCAACTGTACTGGTTCCAATCTTGGCGCGTTGCCGCTACTGGACCCGATCCGTTTCGCGTATAGTCAGCGGCCAACCACTCCACGCCATGATTGAGTTCGCTCCTCCCAAGAACATCGCTTCACCCCGGACCGCCCCCGCGAACGGCTCCCGGCCGCTCTATGTCGAGCTGGCCGACTCGCTCCAGAACCTCGTTGAGCAGGGCACGCTGCGTCCAGGCCACCGGGTGCCGTCGGTCCGGATCATGTCGCGGCAACGCGATGTGAGCATCGCCACGGTGCTCCAGGCCTACACCGTGCTCGAAAACCGCGGCTTTCTGGAGGCCCGCCCTCAATCCGGTTATTATGTGCGGCCGCGTCCGCCCAGCCTGGCTCCCGAGCCCCGCATGGCCAAGCCCATGGCGAAGCCCTCCTACGTCGGGGTGAACGATCTCACCGCCGAGGTGATGGACTACGCGCAGAACAACGACTACGTGCCCTTCGGTTCGGCGTGCCCCCACCACAGCCTTTTCCCCACGAAGAAGCTTGCCCGCATCCTCGGCTCCGTCGCCCGGCGCGACCCGACGCTGCTGGTGCGCTCCAGCCTCAACCGCGGCTATGAACCGCTCACCCGGGAGATCGCCCGCCGCTACCTGCAGGCCGGCGTTCCGCTCGGGCATGACGAACTCGTCGTCACCACCGGCTGCACCGAGGCGCTTAACCTCTGCCTGCGGGCGGTCACCAAGCCCGGCGACACGGTGGCCATTGAGACGCCCGCCTACTTCGGCTTTCTCGAGATCATCCAAAGCCTCAATCTGCGCGCGCTGGAAATCCCCACTTCCCCGCGCGAGGGTATCTGCCTGGACGCCCTGCGCACGGCCATCGCCCAGAATGAGGTCAAGGCCGTCATGGTCATGCCGGGCCTGCACAACCCGCTCGGCTCCGTCATGCCCGACGAAAAAAAGCAGCGCCTCTACGAGCTGCTCTGCGAGCACGATCTGCCGGCCATCGAGGACGACATCTACGGTGACACGCACTTCGGCGATGTCCGCCCCAAGCCCCTCAAGGCCTGGGACAAGGACGGCCGCGTTTTGCTCTGCTCGTCATTCGGCAAGACGCTCGCCCCCGGTTTTCACGTCGGCTGGGCCGCCCCCGGGCGCTACCTCGAACGCGTGCGGCGGCTCAAGTTCACCAACACCATGGGCACGCCCCTCGTGCTGCAGAAGGCGCTGGCCGAATTCCTCCGCGACGGGGGCTACGACCATCATCTGCGCTCCCTGCGGCGGGCCTACCATCAGCATCTGCATCTGTTCGCCCAAGGCATGCAAAAGTACTTCCCCGAGGGCACCCGCTACAGCCGCCCCTCGGGTGGCAATTTCATCTGGGTGGAGTTCCCGCCCAAGGTGGACACCTTGCGCCTGCGGAACGATGCGCTCAACAAGCGCATCAACATCTCTCCCGGCCACCTCTTTTCCGTGAAGGACCGTTACACCAACTGCCTGCGCATGAGCTGCAGCGTGCCCTGGTCCGACGAAATCGAGGCCGCCCTGCACACGCTGGGCGAGATCATCAAACAGCAACTGTTAGACATAGTCACTGAACGCGTCGCATGACCCGTCCAGAATGCCTTGCCTGTTTTTCGCCCTTACCCAGCCACCGATATGCCCGCATCCCGATCCTTGGGGGGTTGGTTCCCTGACCAACCGCTTCCGCAGCCCTCTGTCCTCCCATGCGCAACGTAGCCATTTTGATCTTCGACGATGTCGAGGTACTCGACTTCGCCGGCCCCTTCGAGGTGTTCTCGGTCACCCGGGAACTCGCGGGTGAATCGCTGTTCACCGTCCACACCGTGGGCCTCACCCCCGGCACGGTGCGGGCACGCAACGGACTCAAGCTCGTGCCCGAACACACCCTTGAATCGCTGCCTCCTCCAGACCTGCTCATCATCCCCGGTGGTTTCGGCACGCGCGCACTCCTCAACCAGGCGAGTGTGATTGACTGGATCCGGCGGAAAGCCCCCCAGGTCGAGATCGTCGCTTCCGTCTGTACCGGCTCGCTGTTGCTGGCCAAAGCGGGGTTGTTGGCGGGACTCACCGCCACCACGCACTACCAGAGTTTTGATCGGCTGCGCGGACTGGAACCCACCGCCAACGTGCGGGAAGACGTGCGGTTCACCGATGACGGTCACGTGCTGACCGCGGCCGGCATTTCCGCCGGGATAGATCTCTCCCTCCACCTCGTGGCCCGGCTGTACGGCGCTGAGACCGCGCAACGCACCGCCCGCTACATGGAATACCACTGGATCAACGACGGCGGGGCCCGGCGATGAATCCACTCGTTCCCATTCTTCTATTCTTACCCGTTCTCTCCGTCATCCGGACTCCGAGAGAAGGGAAATGAATCCGGGAACGAGAACGAGCATGAACCGAATACAAACCTCCTAGTCCTCCTTTCCTTTGTCCGCTCCCTCCCGCACCTCCATCATCGCCGGTTTCGCCGCCATCTACATCATCTGGGGCTCGACCTATCTCGGCATCCGCATCGCGGTCGAATCGATGCCACCTTTCCTCATGGCGAGTTCCCGTTTTCTGGTCGCGGGGCTGATCGTCGCCGGCTTCATCGCATTCACCCGCGGCTTTCGAGCCACTCGCGAGCAATGGCGCGACAACGCCATCATCGGCGCCTTCCTCTGCCTCGGCGGCAACGGTCTCGTTTCGTGGGCGGAACAGAAAATCCCTTCGGGCATTGCCACCCTCATCATTTCCGCCGGGCCGGTTTGTATCGTCCTCATGGACTGGGCCGTGTTGGCCTGGTTCAAGGACGGCCAACGCGGCTCCCGCCCCACCGCCCTCGTGTTTTTCGGTCTGGTCCTCGGTGTTGCCGGTTTGGTGATTCTGGTCGGACCGGACGTGATGTCCACCGGCGTGGGCAGCCTCGACCCCCGCCGCGTACTGGCCCTCTTCGCCGCCACGTTTCTTTGGAGCACCGGCATGATGATCACCCGCTACACGCGCAACCCCGCCGAGCCTTTCACGGCGGCTAGCATCCAGATGATCTGCGGCAGCGGCTGGCTCTTGCTCGGCAGTCTGGCCACCGGGGAACTGGCCCGGTTCGATCCCTCACTAATCACCAGCCGCTCAGTCGTGGCGTGGGTCTACCTGATGATCTTCGGCTCGCTGATCGGTTTCAGCACCTTCACCTGGCTGATGAAACACAGCACGCCGTCCAAGGTTTCGACGTATGCCTACGCGAATCCGATCGTCGCCGTCTTCCTCGGTTGGCTGGTGTTGCACGAACCGCTCAGCCCCCGGCTCTTCGTATCGGCGACGATCATCATCGCGGGCGTCGCGCTGATCACCATCGCTAAGAGCCAAACCCAGACGCTCATCCCGCCCCGCCAGGCCGCGGCCGCGATGCATGTCACCCAGGAAGACCGCTGACATGCCCCGCCTCGCCCTCATCGGAGATTTCAATACCAAGGTGGTCGCCCACGGAGCGATCCCGTTGGCCTTGGAACTGGCCACCCAAACTACCGGATGCCCGGTCACAGCCGACTGGATCGGTACCGACGTGATCACGGATGCCCCGCGCCAGCTCACGGCCTACGACGCGGTGTGGTGCGTGCCCGGCAGTCCCTACCGCAGCATGGAAGGCGCGATCGCGGCCATCCGATTCGCGCGCCAAACCCAGCGTCCCTTTCTCGGCACCTGCGGAGGCTTCCAGCATGCGTTGATCGAATTCGCGCGCCACGTGTTGCACCTGGCTGACGCCGATCACGCCGAATCCAACCCGCGGGCAACCAGCCCTGTGATCACACCGCTAACCTGCTCGCTGGTCGGCCAGCACGAGCCGATTCGCTTCCAGTCAGGTTCCCAGCTACACGGGATTTACCAGGGACGCGCCGCTCCCGAGGGCTATCACTGCAACTATGGAGTAAACCCGCTCTTCCGTGAACGCCTGGAGTCGGCCGGTCTGCGCTTCACCGGCCTGGACGCGGCCAACCAGATCCGTGCCATGGAGTTGCCCTCCCACCCCTTTTTTATCGGCACCCTCTTCCAGCCCGAACGCTCTGCCCTGACCGGTCAGTCGCATCCGTTGATCGAAGCTTTCGTCAAGGCAGTCGTCTCAACCGCGACCTGATCGCTCGCGCCTCCTCTTGCATTTTTTGCCAATCCCCGGGCATCGCGTGGCCGCCGGGGAATATCCGGTTGCCTGTTCGACTCTCATGGCTAATTGTCTTTTCCAATGAAACGCTTGGTCTGGCTTCTGATCGCCTTGTTCTGCACTGCCGTGGCGCAGGTGCAGCCGGTGGATCTGTGGCCCGCCAAGGACCGCGGTTGCTGCTGCTGCGAGGACCAAGCCGGTGCCTGTGGCATGCCCGATTGCGCCCCGGCCCCGACGGCCTGCAGTCCAGCCCGCGTCATGCTGCAAACCAGTGCGCCCCTGCGCATTCAGGCGCGCCGCGCCGCCGCGGTGGCGAAAAAGGTCAGCGAGCCGTTTTACGTTCAATTTGTTGAAAAGACAGCCGAGCGGCCGTCTTTCCGCGTAGCCCGGCTGGGCACGCCTGCTGCGAGAGTGGCCTTGTTCAAGGCCCATTGCAGTTTCCTGATCTGATTCAAGGGAGTCGTGTGTCCGCGCTTCGGCGCGCGGCGCCTTTGCCTGTCCTGCCCGCATGGTTCATTCCCCCGGGTAAGGTTTCTGATTCACGTCCGTCTCCCTGTATTCCGTCATGAAAACTCTCTTCGCCTCATTCTGCTTTTCCCTCTTCGCCGTCATGCTGGTCGCAGCCGAGCCCAGTGCGACTCACTCACCGGTTTATCAATGTCCCATGCATCCGTGGATCAAGTCGGACAAGCCCGATGCCAAATGCACCATTTGCGGCATGGCCCTCGTCGCCGCAGCCAACCCGGCCGCCCCAGCGGAACAGCCGTTGGACCCCAATCTCGTGACCCTGACCGCCGGGCAGGTGGCCGTCACCGGAGTGCAAAGTTCCCCCGTGATCCGCGGACCGCTCCTCCGTACGCTTCGCGTCAACGGCGTGATCGATGACGACGAAACCCGTCATCGCATCCTCGCGGCGCGGGTCCCGGGTCGGGTGGAAAAACTTCACGTAAACTATGTGGGGGCGGAAGTGAAGGAAGGCGAACCCCTCGCCACGATCTACAGCCCGGAGATGCTCACCGCCCAGCGCACCTACGTGGAGCGACTCCGCGCGGGCAGCACCGCATTCACCCTCTCCGAACGCGCCGCGGCCCGCGAACGGTTGTTGGAGCTCGGGCTGACCGAGGAGGAAATCCGCATCCTAGAGACCACGCTGCAGCCCACGGCCATGGTCAATATCCGCGCGCCGATGTCCGGCACGGTGGTCACCCGCGCCGTCTACGAAGGCCAGTATGTGGCGACGAATGACCGGCTCTTTGAGATCGGTGACTTTTCGCGCATGTGGTTCGTCTTCGACGTCTACGAACCTGATCTGCCCTGGGTTCACCCCGGGCAGACGGTGGAACTCACGTTACCTTCTCTGGCCGGAAAGATTCTGACGGCTCCCATCGCGTTCATCGATCCCAACCTCAATGAAATGACCCGCACCGCCCGCGCCCGGGTCGTGCTCGAAAACGCCAATCGCCAGTTGCTGCACCGCCAGACCGGGACCGCGATCGTCAACATCGAGTCTCCCGAGACGCTGGTGATCCCCCGCTCCGCCGTGTTGCAGCACCGCGGCCATCCGGTCGTCTACCTCGAGCAGGACAACCGCTCCTATGCGGCCCGGGAGATCAAGCTCGGACGGGTTGGCGACAACCAGGTCGAGGTGCTCCAAGGGATTTCCGCCGGTCAACGCGTCGTGACCCAGGCCGCCCTGCTCCTTGACGGCCAGGCGCAACTGGCCCACGCCGCCCTCGGTAGCAGCCATGACCATGCCTCCCCGTCCCCGAGCAAGGTTTCCGCCGCCGAGCCTAAACCGGATGCCAACGCCTACAATCTGCTGCGCACGCTCACCCTCTCCACCGCCGATGCCGCCAACGCGCTCGCCGCTGACGACCTGGCTGGCTATCAGCAGAACCTGCCATCCCTGCGGGGCGCGTTGCAGGCCTACCTGAGCGGCTTCCCTCCCGCTACGCGGGGTCCGCTGGCCGAATTCCGCACCACGCTCGTTGATGGACCGGATCTGCAAGCCGCCCGCCGGGCCTTCGAGCCATACAGCACCGCCCTCGTCGATCTCGCCCGGGAAAACCATCTGCACCACCGGGAGGGCATTCATTTCTTCCAATGCCCGATGACCCCGGTCCTCGGCACCGGCCGCTGGCCCTCGCGCAGCGCCGACCTCCGCAACCCCTTCTTCGGCTCCGCCATGCTGGAGTGCGGCGACGAACTCAACTGACCCCACCCATGCACAAGTAACCTATTAGGTTATTTGTGCATGGGTCTGTGAAACGGAAAAAACATTCTTCGGAGCTTCCCCATGATCAACCGCATCATTCACTGGTCTCTGCACAACCGGTTCATTGTGATCGCCGGCTTCCTCGCGATCTGCGCCTGGGGCGTCGTGGCCCTGACCCGCGTGCCGATCGACGCCATCCCTGACCTTTCGGAAAACCAAGTGATCGTATACGCCGACTGGCCCGGGCGCTCCCCCCAAGAGGTCGAAGACCAGATCACCTACCCGCTGAGCGTTTCGCTCCAAGGTCTCGCCGGCGTGAAGACCGTGCGCGCCACCTCCATGTTCGGGTTCTCCTTCCTGACGGTGATTTTCGAGGACAAGGTCGATCCCTATTTCGCCCGGACGCGCGTCCTCGAACGCCTCAACTCCCTCGGCAACCTGCTACCCGAAAGCGTGGTCGCCCGCCTCGGTCCCGACGCCACCGGCCTAGGTTGGGTCTACCAATATTACCTCAAGGACGAGTCCGGCCAACAGGACCTCGGCTCCTTGCGCGCCGTGCAGGACACCTTCGTCCGCTATCAGCTCGCCGGTGTCCCGGGCGTGGCCGAGGTCGCGAGCATCGGCGGATTTGTCCGCCAGTGGCAGGTCGAGGTTTCCGCGCTCAAGCTCCGCCAATACAACGTGACCCTGGGTGAAGTCATGGACGCCGTCGGGGCCAGCAACCGCAACATTGGCGGCAAGACCATCGAGGAGAACGGCGCCGAATACATCGTGCGCGGGATCGGTCTCGTGCAAACGGCCGCCGACCTCGAATCCATCGCCCTGCAACCACGCAACGGCACCCCGCTCCGCCTCAGCGATGTCGCCAGCGTGCGCATCGGCGGCGATTTCCGTCGCGGTGCCCTCGACGTCAACGGCAAGCAGGTCGTGGGCGGCATCGTGGTCATGCGCTACGGGGAGAACGCGTGGCAGGTCATCCAGGACGTCAAAGCCCGCCTCGCTGCACTCGCACCCGGTCTGCCACCCGGCGTCACCATCGAATCCTTCTACGACCGCAGCGACCTCATCGGCCGGGCCATCAACACCCTCAAGCATGCGCTCACCGAGGAGATCATTCTCGTGACGCTCGCCCATATTCTCTTCCTCTTCCATTTCCGCAGCATTTTGATCGTCACCCTGCCGCTGCCGGCCTCGATCCTGATTTCATTCATCTTGATGGATCGGTTCGGGATCCCCTCGCACATCATGTCGCTCACCGGCATCGCAATCTCGATCGGCGTCCTGGTTGATGCCGGCATCGTGATGACGGAAAATGTCATCCGGCATTGCGAGCGGGCGGAGGAGGAATTACGACGGCGGCTGACGCCCCCCGAAGTGTTTCGCCACACGCTCGAAGCCGCGACCCAGGTCGGCCGGCCGATGTTTTTCTCGATGCTCGTCATCATCCTCGCCTTCGTGCCGGTCTTTCTCCTCACGGGCCAGGAGGGCAAGCTGTTCCATCCCCTCGCCTTTACAAAGTCTTTTGCCCTGCTCGGAGCCGTCCTGCTGGCCATAACCGCCGTGCCTGTGTTCTGCACCATTCTGGTGCGAGGTCCTTTCAAGCCGGAGAGTGAAAACTGGCTGATGAAGGTCCTGCTCAGAATCTACGACCCGACGCTGGACTGGGCGCTGGGCCATCGCAAAACCGTGCTCGGCCTGGCCATTGCCTTGTTGACCGCCTCCTGCGTGATCGCCTTCGGCCTGCCTCGCGCGATCAACGCGCATTTGCCCGCCAGCCTGGCCCGGCACACCCAGGGATTCGGCAGCGAGTTCATGCCCACCCTTGAAGAGGGATCCCTGCTGTTCATGCCCGTGCTGCTGCCGGCGACTTCGCTGACCGAGGTGCAACGGATCATGAGCTGGCAGGACAAGGTGATCAGCGCCCACCCGGCGGTCGCCTCAGTCGCCGGCAAGCTCGGCCGCGCCGACAGCGCGACCGATCCCGCGCCCGTGGAAATGATCGAGACCACCATCATGCTGAAGCCCGAGAGTCAGTGGCCTGCGGGCACGACGAAGGCTTCCATCATCAGCGACCTGTCCGCCCAGCTCATGAACGTGCCTGGCTACGTGCCGGGTTTCCTCCAGCCGATTGAGAACCGGATTCTGATGACCAGCACCGGCATCCGCGCCCAGGTCGGGGTGAAGATCTTCGGCGACAACCTCGACGCGCTCCAAGCCAAGGCCTTTGAAATCGAACAGGTGATCAATCGGGTCCAAGGCGCCACCGGCGTCGCCCCTTCGCGGGTACAGGGCAAGCCCTACCTGGAAATCGCGGTGCGTCGCGACGATCTAGCCCGCTACGGACTGAGCGTGAAACAAGTGTACGAGTACGTGGAGGCCGGCTTGGGCGGCGCCACGGTCGGCACCACGCTCAAAGGTCGGGAACGCTGGCCCCTGCAAGTGCGCCTGGAACAGGCCGACCGTGAGGACATCGACAAACTCGGCGAAATGCCGCTGCCCACCCCTTCGGGGGCCTTTGTGCAACTCCGCCAGGTGGCGGACATCAAGCGCACCGTCGGTCCGAACGAAATCTCCAGCGAGAACGGGCGCCTGCGGGTCTTTGTCCAGGCCAACGTCACCGACCGCGATCTCGGCGGATTCGTGGGTGAGATCAAGGACCGCATCGAGCGCGACGTGAAGCTCGATCCCGGCATGACCGTCGAGTATTCCGGCCAGTACGAGCACCAGTTGCGCGCCAAGCGTACCCTGCTCTACGTCTTCCCCGCGGTCATCGGCATCATCTTCGTTTTGCTCGTGATCACCTTCAACTCCGTCGCCGAGGCGGCGCACGTGCTTCTGGCCGTGCCCTTCGCCCTGACCGGCGGCGTTCTTTTGCAGGCCGTTCTGGGCTACAACTTCAGTGTGGCGGTCTGGGTTGGCTACATCGCTCTTTTCGGCACCGCGATCCAGACCGGGGTGGTGATGGTGGTTTATCTCGAAGAGGCCCTCGCCAAGAAGCGGGCCGAACTCGGTGCCAGCTTCGACCACCGTGCGCTCATCGCAGCGATCAAGGAAGGCGCGCGCCTGCGCCTGCGTCCAAAGGTCATGACCGTCGCCACCACCGTGGCCTCGCTTATGCCGATCTTCTGGTTCAGCCGCACCGGCGTCGAAATCATGCGGCCGCTGGCGGCGCCGGTCATCGGCGGCATGCTCTCGAGCCTCGTCCACATCTTGATCGTCACGCCGGTCATCTTTGCCTGGCTCCGCGAGCGGGAAGTGACAAAGGCCGTCGACTAAGCATACTCTCCTTATGGCCAGAACCTCCGAGCAGCTTGCCGCCGCGCTCAACGACCAGCGCAACGCCTTCAAGGCGTTTCTCGTGGCGCGGGTGGGCGACGCGGCCGAGGCGGAGGACATCCTCCAAAACGGCCTGCTCAAGGCCGTGCAGCGCGCAGGCGAGCTGCAGGACGATGCCAAGCTGACTGCTTGGTTCTACCAGCTGCTGCGCAACGCCGTGATCGATCACTACCGGGCCCGCGGCTCGGTCCAACGGCGACATGACGGCCTGGGTGATATGGTCGCCGCCCTCGGCGAGGATGTCGCCGCCGCGCCGCAGGGCTGGCAAGCCCAGTTGTGCGGCTGCCTCGCAGGCGTGATCGACACGCTCAAGCCGCAATATGCCGAGTTGCTCCGCCGGGTGGATCTCGACGGCGAATCCGTGCAGGCGGCGGCGAAGGCCATGAAAATGACCGCCAACAACGCCAGCGTGACGCTGCACCGTGCCCGCAAGGACCTCCGCGCCCGCTTGGAAACCTTTTGTGGCGACTGCGCGGACGGTGCCTGTCTCGACTGCGATTGCGCGGAACGTGACGAAGCCATGTAAGATCGGAAGACGGGCTCCGTCTCCGGGTGTCACCAACCATGGACACCCGAAATCATACCGCCCCACTCTCCTCCCTCCCGCCGCGTTTACCACGCCTGCTTAGCGTCATCCAGGACGCCATGGATCAACGTCGTCAAGGCCGCCCCACCCTCTCCCTTGCCGCTACGATCCGGCTGCAAAGGGAATCGCCGCCGCCATTCACCACGATCAGCCAAGAAAAGAGCTGTAAGATCAAAGCCCCGTGAACGTCTCTCCCACGAAACCCATCCATCCCATGTCAAAAAAATCCACCCAAAACTCGATCCCTTCCTGCGGCTGCAAGAACTGCCTCTGTCACCGGGGCCCGCGCTGCCGTTGTCACGACTACAACGCCCTTCTGGCCCTGGCTCTCTGGGACTTCGGCCAGATGTTTCGCCGTCATTCCAAGTGAATCGAGCCCAGCCCGCATTGCGTCGCCGCGGCCATGGTCGTAGCCTGGCGCTGACTGCCCAAACATGCGCTCCCTTGAACTGAAAATCCTGCCGGTCTTCTACGTCCTGACTCTGGGCGGTCTGATGGCCGGGACCGCCTGGTTCACCCCGGGATTCAAGCTCGCCCTGCCCGCGGGGCGAGTCATCGCCGCCGGACTCGTTTCGACCGGCATTATTGTCGTGATCCTCGGCGGAATCTCATTCCGTCGCGCGGGCACCACCATCAATCCCCGGCAGCCGTCATCGACCTCACGGTTGGTCATGACCGGGATCTACCGGGTAACCCGCAACCCGATGTATCTGGGCATGCTGCTCCTCCTGCTCGGCTGGGGTCTGATCCTGTCCCATGCGCTGGCGTTTCTCCTGGCCACCGCCTTTGTCCCCATCATGAACCGCATGCAAATCGGACCGGAGGAGAGAATTCTCACCGACCGTTTTGGCTCCGAATTCGTGGATTACCAAACCGCCGTGCGCCGGTGGCTTTGAACCCGCCTGCCGCACTGCCCGGTCGATTTCAGGACGCTCCTTCACGACATGTCGACGAACCGAAGCCGCTTTTCCCTGCAATGCGGGCTAATCCTTGGGAGCATGGCAAAGAATACCCGTTCTCGAGCCTTTGATCTGGGTTGGAAGCGCCGGCCTTATAGCCTCGAATCACTGACCGCGCGACCCGCTCGGTCGGCAACGACCGTAAGGTTTTGCCGCCAGCTTCGTCACCACGAGTGAGCAACCCATCATCATGAAGCACGATCACTCATATCAGCCCGCCCCGGAGCGCTCCGACCAACCAGAGCCGGGCAACGCCTCTCAAACCCCTTCGGCCGACACGCCGGTGTACATGGGCCTGCCCCATGAACGCTATCTCCGACCCAGACTCTACGCGTCCGCCGCCCTCGCGCTGCCGGTGCTGTTCCTGTCGATGGGAGGAATGGTCTGGCCGCAGGCCTTCCACTGGATCCCGGCCGGGGTTTCCGGCTGGCTGCAACTGGCGTTGACCACGCCGATCTTCTTCTGGTCCGGCGCGCCCCTCAACCGGCGCTGGTGGAAGTCCATCGTCGAGCGCGACACGAACATGTTCACGCTCACGGTAACCGGCACCGGGGCGGCGTTTTTCTACAGCATCGCCGCCATCCTGTTTGCGCCCTATTTTCCGGCGGTTTACCACGGAGCTCACGGCGTACCGCTCTTCTTTGAGGCCACGGCCTTCATCACCACGATCGTCCTGCTGGGACAGATTTTGGAACAGCGCGCCCATGCCCGGACCGATGCCGCGATCCGCGAGCTCATGAAACTGGCTCCCAGCACCGCCCACCGACTGCGGGACGATGACACCGAGGAAGACGTGCCCCTGGAGCTCGTCCATCCCGGCGACCGCCTGCGGGTCCGACCCGGCGAAAACCTGCCCGTTGACGGCGTGCTCCTCGACGGCAGCGCCGAGATCGATGAGTCGATGCTGACGGGCGAACCCTTGCCCGCGGCCAAAGCGCCTGGCGCACGCCTCAGCGCCGGCACGCTCAACACGGTGGGCTCGTTCGTCCTGCGGGCCGAACGCGTCGGCCGCGACACCCTGCTGGCCCAGATCATCCGCCTGGTGGAATCGGCCATGGAAAGCGAGGCCCCCATCGCCCGCCTCGCCGATCGCGTATCCGCCTGGTTTGTGCCGGCCGTGCTGGCCCTGGCGGTCACCACCTTTTTCGCTTGGACCTATTTCTCGCCGGAGCGCGGGATGCTCTACGGGGCGATCAACGCCGTTTCGGTGCTCATGATCGCCTGCCCCTGCGCACTCGGTCTCGCCACTCCGGTTTCCCTCGTCACCGGCATCGGCCGGGGCGCCCAAGCGGGCGTACTGGTCAAGCATGCCGCCGCGCTGGAAAAGCTGGCCGCTGCCACCACCCTGCTCATCGACAAGACCGGCACCCTTTCCGAGGGCCGGCCGCAGATTGTCGCGGTGCGGCCGGCTGCCGGGTTCACCGAGGTTGAATTGCTGACCCTTGCCGCCGGCGCGGAAAGTCCGAGCGAACACCCGCTCGCCCGGGCCATTGTCACCGCCGCCCAATCGCGAAAACTGACCGTGCCCGTCGCCAATGATTTTTCCGCCCAACCCGGGGCGGGAGTGCGTGCGACGGTCGGCGGACGAGTAGTAGCCGTTGGCCGGGCGGCCACTGACGCGAGCGATCTGCACGCGACTGCCACGCTCCTGGATATCACGGTTGACGGCGAGATCGCCGGCTCACTGGCGTTGGCGGATGCGATCAAGGCCACGACGCCTGCAGCCATCCGGGCTCTCCAACAACTCGGCTTGAAGGTCGTCATGGTGACCGGAGACCGGGAGGCCACCGCCCGGGCAGTCGCTGAGACGCTCAAGCTGGATGGATTTCACGCCGGAGTCACCCCCGCCCGCAAACAGGAATTGGTGCGGGAACACCAGGCCTTGGGTGAGCGCGTGGTCTTCGCCGGTGACGGCCTGAACGACGCCCCGGCGCTCGCCGCGGCGGATGTCGGCATCGCCATGGGTACCGGCACCGACGTCGCCATGCACAGCGCCGGGGTGGTGCTCGTAAAGGGAGACCTGCAGGACCTGGTCCGGGCCGTTCACCTGAGCCATGCCGTGTTGCGCAACATCCGGCAGAATCTCTTCTGGGCCTTCGCCTTCAACACCGCCGGCCTGCCCCTCGCCGCCGGAGTCCTGTATCCGTTCACCGGCTGGCTGCTCAATCCCATGTTCGCCAGCGTCGCCATGAGCCTCAGTTCGATCACCGTCGTGACCAATGCGCTGCGCCTGCGGCGGCTGCGGCTATGAGTTCCCGGCAGCCCTCATTAGCTTTTTGGGGAACCTTGGATAGATTTTGCCAGTCAATCCTCCCATCATGAACCACCGCCTCTTTCGCACCCTCCTTCTGGCCAGCAGCCTCGGTTTCTTCGTGGGCTGCCAGACCGTCGAAACCCGCATCAAGGAAAAGCCCGAAGTCTTCGCCAGCGTGGACAAGGCCACGCAGGACAAGATCAAGCAGGGCATCATCGATCTCGGCTACACCGAGGACATGGTGTACCTCGCCTTGGGCGCGCCGGACCAGAAACGCGAATCCATCTCCGCAGAGGGCCGGAACATCACCTGGATCTATAACACCTACTACACCCGCTACGAAGGCAACCAGATGATGGGCTACCACCGCCGGGTGTACTTCGATCCCTACGTCAAAACCTATCGGATCTACTACCAGCCGGTGTTTACCGACATCTACAGCGACCAGAAGGAAGAGCGCATCCGCATCGTCTTCAAGGACGGCAAGGTCACGGTGATCGAACAGACCAAAGGCTGATCCTGTTCGGTCAGCCCCGGGGAAACGGGGACTGGGTCTCGCGTTTGAGCTCGCGAGTCATGAGCGCCATCAGCGCGTCCATCGGATGCTTGCCCTCGTAAAGAATGGCATGCACTTCCGTCAGGATTGGCGCGGTGATGCCCTTGCTCTGGCAAAGTTCGTGCAGCGCCTGGGTCGTGCGATAGCCCTCCACGACCGTGCGCCTTCCGGCCAACAAATCCGCCACCGGATGGCCGGCACCGATCTTCTCGCCAAATTCGCGGTTGCGGCTCCATCCGCCGTGACACGTCGCCACCAGATCGCCAAAGCCACTCAGGCCGTAGAAGGTCTCCTTCTTGGCGCCGAGCGCCTCCCCGACCCGCACCATTTCAGCGAGGGCACGCGTGATGAGCGCGGCCTTGGCGTTGTCGCCCAACTTGAGCCCATCGCAGAAGCCGGCGGCGATCGCATAGATGTTCTTGAGGCAGGCCCCGTATTCGGCCCCCGCCAGATCGTCGCTGGTATAGATGCGCAACGTGGGACCACTCATCGCGGCCTGCACCTGATCGACAAAGCCACCCGGGCGGGCGGCGGCCAGCACCATGGCGGCCGGAAGCTTTTCCGCCACCTCCCCGGCGTTGGTCGGACCGGTCAGGGTGGCGACATTGAGATCAGGGAAGGTCTCCGCCATGACTTCACTGGGGCGAAGCTGCGTGCCCACCTCCAGCCCCTTGACGAGACTGACCATGAGCTGCAGCTGGCCGCCCCCGGCCAATTCCCGCTGAATCAGCTGGCACCACTCGCGGAGAGCATGGGAAGGGCTGGCGATCAGGGCCACCTCGGCCTTCAGCAAGGCCGCCCGCAGGTCCGAAGTGACCACAAGGGACTCGGGCAATTTGATCCCGGGCAGATAATCCCGGTTCTCCCGCGCCAGCTGCATGGCCACCGCATGCTCTGACCGGCGGGTGACCAGCGAGGCACCTTGCTCCCTGCGGGCCAGATGGGCCGCCATCGCCGTGCCCCACGCACCCGCACCGATCACGACAAAATGGAGGGGGCGCGGTTCGGACATGGGGTAGCCGTCAGGATTGCAGAAAGCCGGGGATTTTTTCGCCAGCGATCAAACTCTCGAATTTTTCGCGGGCGTTGACCAGCTCGAACCGGCTGCCTGACACGAGGACCTCGGCGGCCATGGACCGCGTGTTGTAGCGGCTGGCCATGGTGTAACCGTAAGCCCCGGCGCTCATGAAAGCGATGATCTCGCCTTCGCCGACCGCCTGGAGGGTGCGATCCTTGGCGAAGCAGTCGCCGGACTCGCAAATCGGGCCGACGACATCGGTCTGGATCGCCGGGCGGGCCGTGTCGCGCTGCAGCGGCAGGATCTCGTGGTAGGCCTCGTACATGGCGGGGCGCACCAGATCATTCATGGCGGCATCCACGACGAGGAAATTCTTGTTCGCGCCGCGCTTGAGGTATTCGACGCGGGCCAGGAGCACGCCGGCATTGCCCACGAGGAAGCGGCCGGGCTCGAGCAGGATCTTGAGGCCGAGGGGAGCCAACAGCGGTGTCAGCGCCGCGCCGTAGGCCTCGGGTGTGAGCGGACGTTCGGCCGGGGACTTGCTGTCCCACCAGGCCTGGGCACCGCTGGCCAGGGCATCCTGATAGACGATGCCGATGCCTCCCCCCACGCTGAAGTAGGTGATGCCGTAGAGCTTTTTGAGTTCCTCAACAAAGGGCACTACCTTCGCGACGGCCTCGGTGAAAGGCGCGGCGGAGGTGAGCTGAGAACCGATATGCATCTGTACACCCTTGATCTCGATGTGCGGGAACTTCGCGGCGGCGGCATACGCGGCGGCGGCGTGCTTGAGCGGGATGCCAAACTTGTTGTCACTCTTGCCCGTGGTGATCTTGGCGTGCGTCTTGGCGTCCACATCCGGATTGATGCGGATGGCGATGGGGGCTTTGCGGCCCAGCTTGCCGGCCACGTGGTTGATCCGGGCGAGCTCGGGTTCGCTCTCCACATGGAAACCGAAAACACCGTTTTCGAGCGCGAGGCGGATCTCCTCCTCCGACTTGCCGACCCCGGCAAACACGCTGCGGTCGGTGCTGCCGCCGGCCGCGACCACCCGGCGCAATTCCCCTCCGCTCACGAGATCAAAAGCCGCGCCCAGATTGGCGAAGTGGCGCAGGATGGCCAAATTGGAATTGGCCTTCATGGCGTAGCAGATTTGCACGTCGAGGCCGGAGAGGCTGTTCTTCAGCCGGTGATAATTGTCGGCAATCGTCTGCGCGCTATAGACGTAGGTCGGCGTGCCGTGAAGCTGCGCAATGGCGGCCAGGTCAACGGATTCACAGTGCAGCTTTTGCGTGGAATAATGGAAATGATGCATCTTTGGGTAAACGGAGAGTGAAAGGTGTCGACATAGAGAGAATCAAATTGAACGGAAGCGCTAATTTTAACGATCCTACCAGTCCCATGCCAACCCCCCTTCGCCGCCTGTTGAACCACCTGCCGCTACCCCACGGCAACGGCGAATTGTATGTCCGGTCCTCGTGGCACAAACCGACCCCTTTTGATCAGTGGATCAGCCGGCCTCCTTTCCGGGCCTCCCTGCCAGCCAATTATTTCGGCCGCAATCTGCGCCGCCGGCGGCTGGCTATCAGCCTGCTCCGTTGGTGCTTCAGCCTGGCGGTGGCTTGGGTGATTATTGAGAGCGTCCGCGCCCTGTCTTGAGCGAGGACTCCGGCCCGGGCATTGACGCCTGGGATAGGTCCGATTGGATGGCGGAATGGCGATTCCGGCATTTCCTCCCGACCGCCCTGTCGCCACAGAGTGGCCGCAGGCTGAAAGCCGGCCGTTTGCACGAGCCAAGACCGAACGCATAGAGTTTTGCAGGCGAATGGTTGGCCGGCCGTCTGCGGCGGACCAGTGCGCACCTGCGTGGCTGCACCCATGAGCGATCTTGCCGAGCTCTATCCGTGGATTTCCGCCGGAGCAATTGCCTGGGGCTTGCTCGACTGTTTCTTTGGTTATCGGGTGTTCAAGATCACCCTGGCCGTGGTCGGAGGCTTGGTGGGGCTTGCGGCCGGCCACGGGATTGCCGCTGCCCTCGGTCTGGGCGACACGGCCGTGCTCGTGAGCATGGTCGTCGGAGCCGTCCTGGGCGGTGTGCTCGCTTTCATGCGCTATATCGCGGCGGTTTTCATCGCCGGCTTTGGCTTCGGGGCAACGCTGGGCATGCTGCTGCTCGCCAATTACCAGCAGATGGTCTCGGTGTTGGTGGGTGTGATCACTGGAATCATCGGTGGATTTCTGGCCGTCAAGGCGCAGCGCGTCCTGATCATTCTCTCCACCTCCCTTCTGGGTGCGTTTCGGACCATTTTGGCCATCACTTATTTCACCAGCCAGCTCGACTGGCTCTATTACTTTCGCCAGCCCGAGCAGTTGCCGGCCCTGATAGAAGGCAACCCTTGGATGTTTCCGTCAATTCTCGGCCTGGCCGCCGTCGGGGTAATCGCCCAACTCGAGCTTGGCGGCCCGGGCAAAGACCCGAAGAAAAAAGCCCGGCAGGAGTAGACTTGCGGCGTCGGAGGGCATCCCCACCATGGGTGGTCATGAAGTCTCTCCTGTCCTCATTGCTCCTCCTTACCCTGGTCCTTGGCGGGCTCACCAGTTGCACCAGCACAAGCACCATCATCGCCACCGGCCTGCGAATCGAGCTGACCCAGGTCCAGCGCATGAGCAACGGCGAGGTGCAGGTGACCTGGCGCTTTCACAATCCCAATGTGGTGTCCTATCTTTTCTCCAAGGTTTCGCTTCGGGTGGCCCTGGATGGCACCCAGATCGGCACGATCGAGGACAAATCACCGCTGGGCTTGCCCGCCGCCAATCATGCCGACCGTACCGGAATCCTGGTTCCCGCCGGAGGCGCGGCCAATCAGGTCATAGAACAGGCTCTGGCCCGGGGTTCTGCCCCGTATCGGGTCGATTCCACCGTTTGGGTGCTGATCGTTGATGATGAGATCGAGAAGATCCCACTGAGCCGCACCGGCTCGGTGCCGGTGATCGCGCAATAAAAAAGGCCCCGGATTTCCGGGGCCTGGTTGGGTGAGGTTCGATCAGGCGGCCAAGCGGCGACCCGACAGGGCGGACGGCTGCATCCGCTGGGCCAGCGGCAGACGGATCGGGCGGCTGCGGTGCAAGCTGCGCGGCACCCGGCTGTACTGTTCAAAGGTCCAGGCGACGAGCCCCGTGGCAAAGAGGATGGCGGTAAAGTCCGCGGCGTCGAAGGGACGGCCGCTGACGAAGGAAGCGATGCCCAGGAGCGTCGCGGTGATGAGGGAGGCAAGCGTGGTTTTCATGATTTTCGTTGTTGTTATCATGATAACCCGAACCGAAACGAAAAGTTGCAGCCTTTCGCAACTGGTCCCCATCGCCCGCCTGACGGACCGTTTCAACCATCACGACGGGCCGGCACAAATCGTTGAGGAACCGCGTGTCTTGCCGGAAGCCCAACCGGCCGTTTTGCCGGATGGGAGGTTCCGGCGCCCGGCCGTTCCGGGCGAACTCAGCCTGCGCCACCCGCCGCGTTGGACACGGGCTTGAGGCTGCTGCGGAAGAGCGCGCCGATGTAGTCGCGGTTCATGCGCGCAATGAAATCGTGTGAGATGAGCTTGGGGCAGGCGGCGGAGCATTCGTACTGGTTCGTGCAATTGCCGAAACCGAGCTGGTCCATCGTCGCCACCATGTTCAACACGCGGCTATCCCGCTCAGGCTGACCTTGGGGAAGAAGTCCGAGCTGCGAGACCTTGGCGGACACAAAAAGCATGGCCGAGGCGTTCTTGCAGGCGGCGACGCAGGCGCCGCAACCGATGCAGGCCGCCGCATCCATGGCGAGATCGGCCACCGGCTTCGGGATCGGAATCGCGTTGGCATCGCAGCAGGCGCCGGTGCGCACACTGATGAAGCCGCCGGCCTGTTGGATCTTGTCGAAGGCACTGCGGTCGCTGATGAGGTCCTTGATGACCGGAAAGGGCGCGGCCCGGAACGGCTCAATGGTGATCGTCGCGCCATCCTCGAAGCTGCGCATGTAGGTCTGGCAGCTGGCGATCCCGCGGTGCGGGCCATGCGGTTTGCCGTCGATGACGAGCGAGCAGGTGCCGCAGATGCCTTCACGGCAGTCATGGGCGAAGGCGATCGGGTCCTCGCCACGCTTCTCGAGGTCGTCGTTCACGACGTCGAGCATCTCGAGGAGGGACATGTTGGGGTTCAGATTCGCCGCTTTGTATTCGACGAACTTGCCCCCCTGGTCGGGACCGGCCTGACGCCAGACGCGAAGGGTGACAGAGATGAGCTTGGTGGAAGATTCAGCGACCATGGGAAGGGGATTTTCGATTGGTGGATTCTCGATTGTTCGCGGGCGCTTACTTGTAGGAGCGGACGCTCATCTTCACGAATTCGTAATTGAGGGCTTCGACGTTGCGCAGCGGCTCCTTGCCTTCGCCCTGGTATTCCCAGGCGGCGACATGGCCAAACTTCTCGTCGTCGCGTTTGCATTCGCCGTCGGGGTGCTGGTATTCCTCGCGGAAGTGGCCGCCGCAGCTCTCCTCGCGGGTGAGGGCGTCCCGGCACATGAGCTCGCCGAGCTCGATGAAGTCGGCCACGCGGCCGGCACGCTCGAGGGCCTGGTTCATGTTTTCGGCGGAGCCGGGGATGTTCACATTGGCCCAGAATTCCTCGCGCAGGGCGGGGATTTCCTTGAGCGCCTGCTGGAGGCCCTCCTTGGTGCGGGCCATGCCGCAGTATTTCCACATGATGAGCCCGAGCTTCTTGTGGTAATAGTTGACGGGCTCCTTGCCTTTGTTGCCCATGAGCTTCTGCACCATGGCGGCGACGGCGTCCTCGGCCTGCTTGAATTCGGCACGATCGGTCGATGGCTTGTTGTTCGGTTTCTGCCCGGCCAGGTAATCACCCACGGTGTAAGGGATGACGAAGTAGCCGTCGGCCAGACCCTGCATGAGGGCGGAGGCGCCAAGGCGGTTGGCTCCGTGGTCGGAGAAGTTGGCTTCACCCAGCACGAACAGCCCGGGGATATTGGACATCAGGTTATAGTCCACCCAGAGACCGCCCATCGTGTAGTGCACCGCCGGGAAGATGCGCATGGGCGTCTTGTAGGCGTTCTCGTTGGTGATCTCGTGATAGATGTCGAAGAGGTTGCCGTAGCGCTCGCGGACGCCGGCCTCGGTCAGGCGCTTGATGGCGTCCGAGAAATCCAGATACACACCGAGGCCGGTCGCGCCGACGCCGCGGCCCTCGTCGCACATGCGCTTGGC